>NZ_JBSIUP010000018.1:0-44171 GCF_053654055.1 Ursidibacter sp. B-7004-1
GGGAAATCATATTGAGAAAGAAGTTCACGAACTTCCATTTCTACTAATTCTAATAACTCTTCGTCATCCACCATATCGCATTTGTTTAAGAATACGATGATGTATGGTACACCTACTTGGCGACCTAAAAGGATGTGTTCACGAGTTTGTGGCATTGGACCATCTGTCGCTGCTACTACTAAGATTGCACCGTCCATTTGTGCCGCACCTGTGATCATGTTTTTAACATAGTCCGCGTGTCCTGGGCAGTCAACGTGTGCGTAGTGACGAGTTTCTGTGTCGTATTCAACGTGTGAAGTGTTGATGGTGATACCACGCGCTTTTTCTTCTGGCGCGTTATCGATTTGGTCGAATGCACGAGCTGCACCACCGAAGTGTTTCGCTAATACAGTTGTGATTGCTGCTGTTAAAGTTGTTTTACCATGGTCAACGTGGCCGATTGTACCCACGTTAACGTGCGGTTTTGTACGTTCAAATTTTTCTTTAGACATTGCTAATGTTTCCTTTGTTGATATTCCGTAGTGCGAAATACACTACGGATTTTATTTAACTAATAAATTATTTTTTACGTGCTTCAATTACTGCAGCAGCAACGCTTGATGGTGCTTCAGCATATTTCAATGGTTCCATTGAGTATGATGCACGACCTTGAGTTTGTGAACGAAGGTCTGTTGCATAACCAAACATCTCTGAAAGTGGAACTTCCGCATTGATTTTAACAACAAATTCGTTTGCTTCTTGACCGTTTACCATAGCACGACGACGGCTTAAGTCACCGATTACATCACCAACATAGTCAGGTGGAGTTTCAACTTCTACCTTCATAATTGGCTCAAGTAGAACTGGGTTTGCTTTTGCGAACGCAGCTTTAAATGCTAAAGACGCTGCAAGTTTAAACGCTAATTCTGATGAGTCAACATCGTGGTATGAACCGAAGTGTAAACGTACACCTAAATCTACTACTGGGTAACCTGCTAATGGACCAGATTTAAGCTGTTCTTGGATACCTTTATCAACTGCTGGGATATATTCACCAGGAATTACACCACCTTTGATTTCGTTTACGAACTCATAGCCCGGACCTTCAGCATCTAATGGGTATAAGTCGATAACAACGTGACCATACTGACCACGACCACCAGATTGTTTTGCGTGTTTACCTTCAACATCATTAACACGAGTACGGATAGTTTCACGGTAAGATACTTGTGGTTTACCGATGTTCGCTTCAACTTTGAATTCACGTTTCATACGGTCAACGATAATATCTAAGTGTAACTCACCCATACCTGAGATGATGGTTTCGCCTGACTCTTCATCTGTGTGAACACGGAATGAAGGGTCTTCTTGAGCAAGACGACCTAATGCAAGACCCATTTTCTCTTGGTCTGCTTTAGTTTTTGGTTCTACTGCAACAGAGATTACTGGCTCTGGGAATTCCATACGTTCAAGAATGATTGGTGCATCAATAGCACATAATGTATCACCTGTACCAACATCTTTTAAGCCGATTGCAGCAGCGATATCGCCCGCACGAACCTCTTTAATCTCTTCACGTTTGTTTGCGTGCATTTGAACGATACGACCAAAACGCTCACGTTTTTGTTTCACAGAGTTCATTACTGTGTCACCAGAGTTGATTACACCTGAGTACACGCGGAAGAATGTTAAGTTACCTACGAATGGGTCTGTTGCAATTTTGAATGCTAAAGATGCGAATGGCTCCTCATCACTTGCGTGACGCTCGCCTTCAGTTTCATCTAAATTGATACCTTTAATCGCAGGAATATCTGTTGGTGCTGGTAAGTAATCAATTACCGCATCAAGCATAGCTTGAACACCTTTATTCTTAAATGCAGAACCACAGCAAACAGGGATTACTTCACCTGCTAATACACGCTGACGTAATGCTGATTTAATTTCTTCTTCAGTTAATTCTTCGCCTGAGAAGAATTTTTCCATTAACTCTTCTGATGCTTCTGCTGCTGCTTCTACTAAGTTATTACGCCATTCTTCACACGCTTCTAACATATCAGCAGGAATATCTTCATAAGTGAAAGTCATACCTTGGTCTGCTTCATTCCAGTTGATTGCTTTCATTTTGATTAAATCAACTACACCTTTGAAGTTTTCTTCTGCACCGATAGGAAGTTGAAGAGGAACAGAGTTACCACCTAAACGAGTTTTGATTTGCTCAACAACGCGTAGGAAGTTAGCACCTGTACGGTCCATTTTATTTACGAACGCAATACGTGGTACTTGGTATTTATTTGCTTGACGCCATACTGTTTCTGATTGTGGTTGAACACCACCTACCGCACAGTAAACCATTACCGCACCATCAAGAACACGCATTGAACGTTCAACTTCGATTGTAAAGTCAACGTGTCCTGGAGTATCGATAACGTTGATACGGTGTTGTGGATATTGTTGTGACATACCAGACCAGAACGCTGTTGTTGCAGCTGAGGTGATTGTGATACCACGCTCTTGTTCTTGTTCCATCCAGTCCATCGTCGCTGCACCATCGTGTACTTCACCGATTTTGTGACTTACACCTGTGTAGAAAAGGATACGCTCAGAGGTAGTTGTTTTACCTGCGTCGATGTGAGCACTAATACCAATGTTGCGATAGCGCTCAATAGGAGTTACACGAGCCATTATTATTACCTTATTTGGAATCTAATGTGAATTTATTTATATAGTAAGAGGCTTCATCACAAACTTTGAGATGAAGCCTACAAAATTACCAACGATAGTGAGCAAATGCTTTGTTAGCTTCAGCCATACGGTGAACATCTTCACGTTTTTTCACTGCTGAGCCTTTGTTATCTGCTGCATCTGAAAGTTCGTTAGCTAAACGAAGTGCCATTGATTTATCACCACGTTTACGAGCAGCTTCGATAATCCAACGCATTGCTAACGCATTACGGCGAGTTGGACGAACTTCTACTGGTACTTGGTAAGTAGAACCACCAACACGACGAGATTTAACCTCAACAGTTGGACGCACATTTTCAAGTGCAGCATCAAATGCTTCTAATGCTTCTTTACCTGAACGTTGTGCTAAAGTATCTAACGCAGCATAAACAATTGATTCTGCGATAGATTTTTTACCATCTACCATTAAAACATTAATGAATTTTGCAAGCAATTCTGATCCGAACTTTGGATCTGGGAGGATCTTGCGTTGACCTACATCACGACGACGTGGCATTTTAATTTCTCCGTATTATAAATCTTCAGGATATCCAAAACTCATCTTGCGTGATAATTATCACATTTGACTGGAGTTTATGGTTTAAATATTAAATTTAGACGTTTGGCCTTACTTAACGGAGAACCATTAAGATTTAGGACGTTTTACGCCGTATTTAGAACGACCTTGTTTACGGTCTTTTACGCCTGCACAGTCTAATGCACCGCGTACTGTGTGGTAACGCACACCTGGTAAGTCTTTAACACGACCACCACGGATCAATACAACACTGTGTTCTTGAAGGTTATGACCTTCACCACCGATATAAGAAGTAACCTCAAAACCATTCGTTAAACGAATACGGCATACTTTACGTAATGCTGAGTTTGGTTTTTTAGGAGTTGTAGTATATACACGAGTACATACACCACGTTTCTGCGGGCAAGCCTCTAATGCAGGAACGTTGCTTTTTACAACCTTTTTCACACGCGGTTTGCGTACTAGCTGGTTGATAGTTGCCATTAATTAAGCTCCAGTTAAAATTAAAAAATTACAAAAAAGCCTTTTGCCTTTATAGACAAAAGGACACTAAATTGTAAGGATATTGTGCCCCCTAGTCAAGGGTAAATTAGGATAACAGCTAAAATTTGCTGTTATTCAATATAAATATTCGGCGAGAATTAGCATTAAAGATTATACCTTATCATCAAACTGCAAATAGACAACTTGGGTTTGTAAATACTCTTCTAACCCATGTTTGCCATCAGCACCACCAATACCAGATTTACGCCAACCTGCGTGATAGCCTTGCATTGCTTCAAAATTCTCACGATTAACGTAGGTTTCACCAAATTTTAAGCGAGAAATAATTTTCATCGCCTTATTGATATTTTGTGTATAAACCGAAGATGTTAAGCCATATTCACAATCATTTGCGAGAGAAATCACTTCATCAATGGTTTCAAATGTTGCGACAGGAATAACTGGTCCGAAAATCTCAGAACGCATAATTTCCATTGAGTTATCTACATTATCAATAATTGTTGGCTCAAAATAGTAGCCCGTTCCTTCCACAATATTTCCACCAAGAACTAGTTTTCCACCTTGTTGTAAAGAGCGTTCAACCAATTCTTTGACTTTAATTAAGCCTTTTTCATTGACTAAAGGTCCCATATCAATATCTTGATTTTCTAGTGGATTTCCGTAACGAACCGCTTTCATTCGTTCCACTAATTTCTGCACAAAAATATCTTTAACATTGCTATGAACATAAATTCGTTCCGCACAGTTACAAACTTGTCCTGAGTTAATAATACGCGAATTAACAACAGCCGTTGCTGCAAGATCTAAATCCGCATCATCAAGAATAATCGCAGGGGCTTTACCACCTAATTCTAAATTAACTTTTACGATATTTTTACTCGCTGCTTCCATTACTTTATGCCCTGCAAGCTGGCTACCTGTAAAAGAGACCATTCCTACTTTCTCATTAGATGATAACTCTGGTCCTACTTCATTGCCGAAGCCTGTTACCACATTAAATACCCCTTTTGGTAAGCCAACTTCGTGAACAATTTCAGCAAATAAAATTGCATTATTCGGAGCATCTTCGCTTGGTTTTATAACAATAGTATTACCTGTAACTAATGCAGGGGCAGTTTTACGGGCAATTAAAAAGAATGGGAAGTTCCAAGGTAATATTCCTGTTGTTACACCAATCGCTTTTTTGTATAAGAAAATGTGTTCATTAGGACGATCGCTTTGAATAATCTCTCCTTCATAGCGTCTTGCCCATTCAGCCATATAATCCATATAGTCAGCGGTAAAATTCACTTCAACTAAAGATAACGCTAATGTTTTACCCATTTCTTCAGAAATCGTCTTGGCGATTTCATCAGCTCTTGCTCGAATACCATTAGCAATTAAACGCAGATATCTTGCTCTTTCTATGGCAGGTAAGCGTTCCCAAGATTCTTGAGCTTCATAAGCAGCATCAATTGCAATTTTGGCATCAATATCGCTTGAACGAGGTACGAGAGAAATTACTGCTTCAGTTGCGGGGTTATATACTTCTAATGTGTGTCCGTGTGCAGCATCGGTAAATTTACCATTGATATACATTTGATAGGATTTAGCCATAATAAACTCCTTAGGTGTAGTAATTATTCAAAAGATGGTCATTTAATGTGAAATACCATAAAGGACAGGGATATTGTCGAATAAAAAATCAACCATTTAAATAAATTTATAATTCTTGTCAATGAAATGTTAAAAAATTGTGATTTTATTCACAGTTTTTATTGTTTGAGAAGAAAAATAAATGCCCGATTTATTCAAATAAAGTCAATAACGGTCATAATTTAAAAGAAGATAAGCGGTGGGTTTTGTAGAAAATTTTGCGAGTTAAGATGAAAACAAAAACCCGACAGGAAATCTATCGGGTTTTTCTGAACCTTAAAGAAGGTAAAAGTATTATCAAAAATTATTTGATATCTACTTTTGCACCAGCTTCTTCTAATTCTTTCTTAAGTGCTTCAGCTTCAGCTTTAGAGATACCCTCTTTTAATGCTGCTGGAGCAGATTCAACTAAGTCTTTAGCTTCTTTTAAGCCTAAGCCTGTTGCACCACGTACTGCTTTGATTACTGCTACTTTGTTAGCACCTGCTTCTGCAAGGATAACATCGAATTCAGTTTTCTCTTCAGCTGCTTCTGCTGGACCAGCTGCTACTGCAACTGCAGCCGCTGCTGCTGATACGCCAAATTTTTCTTCCATCGCTGCGATTAATTCAACGATTTCTGATACTGATTTAGAAGCAATCGCTTCGATAAGTTGTTCGTTAGTTAATGACATAACAATCAATTCCTAAAGTAAATAAGTTAAACGAGTTAAGAATACGGCGAATAAAAATTATGCCGCTTCTTGTAATTTGTCGCGTAATGCCGCAAGAGTGCGAACAAGTTTGCCTGCCGCAGCTTCTTTCATTGTGCCCATTAAACGTGCAATTGCTTCTTCGTAAGTTGGTAATGTTGCTAAGAATTCAACATCTTGCACCTTACCTTCAAAGGCTGCACCTTTAATTTCAAACTCTTTGTTTGCTTTTGCAAAATCTTTGAACAAACGTGCTGCTGCACCTGGGTGTTCGTTAGAGAATGCAATAAGAGTTGGACCTGTAAACGTATCTGCTAAGCATTCGAATTCAGTGCCTTCAACCGCACGACGTAATAATGTATTACGAACAACACGCATTGAAACACCTGCTTCACGAGCAGTTTTACGTAATTCAGTCATTTTCTCTACTGTTACACCACGAGAATCCGCAACAACAGCAGAAAGGGCACCTTTGGCAGCTTCGTTTACTTCAGCAACAATTGCTTTTTTGTCTTGAAGATTTAATGCCATTGGTTTAGCTCCTGATACACTCCACAAAAAATGTAGAATTTACAAAAAATCTCAAAAAGTAACCGCTTATAATAACTAGATTTTATCTAAATTAAAATAAGCAACGTTTTTGAGGCTAAGGTGTCCAGAAGCAGATTATTCTGTCTGTTCACCATCTACGTAGGGTTATTAAGAACCTAAGTTCACCTACGGTCTTGGATGGGGCTTGAAAGGCAAGCACCATCAGATGACCTAAAAGGTCAAAGAGAGTCGCAGATTATAGAGATAATCTACGACCTTGTAAAGATTGTTTTATCAACAATTATAGTGAAGACTGATCAACAGCAACACCAGCACCCATTGTTGTTGAGATGCTTACTTTCTTGATAAATACACCTTTTGCTGTTGTTGGTTTAGCTTTAGTTAAAGCTGCTAACAACGCATTTAAGTTATCTTTTAATTGTTCTGGAGAGAAATCTGCTTTACCGAT
Organism: Ursidibacter sp. B-7004-1; assembly: GCF_053654055.1. Taxonomy (NCBI): domain Bacteria; kingdom Pseudomonadati; phylum Pseudomonadota; class Gammaproteobacteria; order Pasteurellales; family Pasteurellaceae; genus Ursidibacter; species Ursidibacter sp. B-7004-1. The sequence continues at coordinate 7,069 of NZ_JBSIUP010000018.1, forward strand.
AGTTGTATGGATAATACCATTTTTATCATTACGGTAACGGATCTGACCAGATTTCGCATTTTTAACTGCTTCAGCAACGTTTGGTGTTACAGTACCTACTTTCGGGTTTGGCATTAAGCCACGTGGACCTAATACTTGACCTAATTGACCAACAACACGCATTGCATCTGGAGAAGCGATAACAACATCAAAGTTCATTTCGCCTTTTTTGATCTGCTCAGCAAGATCTTCCATACCAACTAAATCTGCACCAGCAGCTTTAGCAGCTTCTGCATTAGCACCTTGTGTAAATACAGCAACACGAGCTGTACGACCTGTACCGTGTGGTAATACAGTTGCACCACGCACGTTTTGGTCTGATTTACGAGGATCGATACCTAAGTTAACAGCAACATCAACACTTTCAACGAATTTAGCTGTCGCAAATTGTTTTAATACTGCGATTGCTTCGTTGATTTCGTATGCTTTAGTAGAATCTACGCCAGCTTTGATTGCTTTCATTTTTTTAGTCAATTTAGCCATCGTATTATTCCTCCACCACTAAGCCCATTGAACGTGCAGTACCTTCAATAGATTTCATCTTAGTTTCAATTGTTGCACCAGTCATATCAGCTGCTTTAGTTTCAGCGATTTGACGGATTTGTTCTTTAGTTACTTTACCTACTTTGTCTTTATTTGGTTTTGCAGAACCAGATTTAAGACCTGCAGCTTTTTTCAATAATACCGCTGCTGGTGGAGTTTTAGTAACGAAAGTGAAAGAACGGTCTGCATATACAGTGATAACAACTGGAATTGGTAAACCTTTTTCTAAACTCTCAGTACGAGCGTTGAATGCTTTACAGAATTCCATAATGTTTACACCTTGTTGACCTAATGCTGGACCAACTGGTGGTGATGGGTTAGCCATACCTGCTGCAACTTGCAACTTAACGTAGGCTTGTACTTTTTTTGCCATTTTTAGCTTCCTCTGAAATGGGTAATAACGCTATTGCTAGCTCCCCTATGAATTAAATGCACTAAGTGCTACACAAAAAATACGAGCTAGCGATACTAGCTCGTAAATTAGGGAACGAATTGTACAGAATTCGTGATCGTTTTTCAAGCTATCTGTATGGAGAAATTAAAAACGATCGCATACAATTCTTGCTAATTCTTTATTTCCCTTAAATACAGTCACAGCTCCTTCTTGCTCGTGTTCTTCTGTCATTCTATTTACTGCACTATAAACCGTATAATAAAACTCCCCATTTTTTAAATTGTATTCTTCCCAATACCACGCACCTACTCCATTCCATTTTTCAGAACGTTTTTCAACTTCTTTTATTGAATTTTTAAACACGAGTTCAGGTTTACCTGGTTTACCGAAACTGTATTCATAATAACCATTACTTTCTAATATTGCGATTTGTTTACCGTTCTTCGCAAAACAAGAAAATACAATAGTATCATTTGCTATTACAGTGTTAGTTGCCATTCCTAACGTAGCTAAGAATATATATTTTTTCATATCATTACTTCTCTCAATTTATTTTAACCTTTTGATATTTGCAAAGAATTTCCTAAATGTATCCGCTTATTTATCTTCCTTTGTCATATAGAAACCAAATTACCCTCTTTATATAGCTTAATCCCTCGCTCTTTTATTGCCTGTAAAAAACTCTCCGGTAAAGTCATTTCTTCCTGAGTTGAATTACGAATATGAATTTCTTTTAATTTAGGCAATAGATCTAAATCAAGGCTGGCTTCTTCACCAATTGGAATGTATTTTCCTGTTTTATACTTCATAAAGGCAAAACTTAATACATCTGACGGAATAATAACCTTATAATACAGACTCGCACTACAATCCAATTCCAATTTATACATTTTATTGAGCAAACATTGTGGAATATCTAAGTTCTGCAAGTATTCTCCACCTGCAATTGTTGCTCCATAATACGAAGGATAAATCAACTCCGTTTTACACTCTTCTGCAAACGTATCAACATCAAATTTCGGTTTTAGCTCATTATCACGATACATTAGCTGATTGATTACGGCAAATTTAAAGCCTATATCATTAAATATCACACTTGGCGTTTGATTAACATTGTAAATCGGATAACGCTGTCTCTGTTTAATTCGTGCTACTTCTGAAAGGATATAGTGTAATTTCGGGCTATCGGGTTCATTTGGCAATTTTTCTGCAATTAACGTTAAGCACTTCACGCTTTTATCATAACGAGTAGTTAAGCCATAGATATTAACCCAACTATCTGCGGCAATAAAATCCCAACCATCCATTCCTTCAAATAATGAAATCGATACAGCAACTAAATCAGCTCGTTCTTCTGCTGACCAATTGTCTAATGAATCAAGGGCTATCTTTAACTCCTGATAAAAATCAGCTTTCTCAAACACAATCGATTCTCGACTTGCAATTTTTTCAATTAACGATTTTGCTGATGATTTTTTGAAAAATTCAAAGAACATATTATTTCCTCTTTTTTTTAATTGGAATGAAGTATATAAACTTGATGCGACAATTTGTATCGCAAGAAATAAAAATATCATTGCTTATCAGTAAGCTAAAATTAACATCATTTTGCATACTATAGCTGAGTCAAAAGAAACCTAGAACTTTACTAAATTTCTTTGCTATTATAGTGTGATAAATTTAATTTTTAAGATGATGAATAAAGTAAGTAATACTGGGATTTTCTATGGCAACAATGAAGGATATTGCACGAATTGCGGGGGTATCGCTTTCTACCGTCTCACACGTTGTCAATCGTTCTCGTTTTGTCAGTGAAGAAATCACAGAACGAGTGCAGAAAGTGATTGATGAATTGCATTATAAGCCTTCCCTTGTCGCCCGTAGCCTGAAAGTAAAAGAAACGAATACGATTGGAATGATCGTAACTGCAAGTAATAACCCTTTCTTTGCTGAAGTTGTTCGCCACGTTGAGCGTTACTGCGAACGACACAATTATCATCTTATTCTCGTCAATACGGAAGCTAACCATCAAAGTTTACAGAAACACTTAGAACGCCTGTTATTAAAACAAGTTGATGGGTTATTGCTGATGTGTGCTGAACCACAGGATATCAATGCTGAATTTCTTACAGAGATTCACTTACCTATGGTAGTTATTGATTGGTGGCAACAGCCGTTAAAAGCCGATATTGTTCACGAAAATTCAGAACTTGGCGGTTATCTTGCAACAAAAGCACTTATTGAAGCAGGTTATACTGGCATTGCGGTTATTACTGGAGAATCATCTAAACCTTTAACTGTTAATCGTTTACAGGGCTATAAGCGGGCGATTTCAGAATATCATTTACAATATCGCCCCGAATGGATTATCGAAAGCCATTTCCATTTTGAAGGAGGGATTGAGGCAACTCAGCAATTATTGGCTTTACCGCAACGTCCGAGAGCAATTTTTGCAATGAGTGATAGTATTGCAATTGGAGTTTATCAAGCCCTTTGGCAAGCAGGCTTGCAGATCCCACAAGATATTGCAGTGATTGGCTATGACAACATTGAATTAGCTCAGTATTTATCACCACCACTTTCCACGATTCACCAACCGAAAGCTCGTTTAGCCAAAAATGCCGTTGAACAATTAGTGAAACGTATTAAAGAACCACAAATTCCATTAAATATTGTACAACTTACTCCAGAATTGATTAAAAGAAGCTCGTTTTAAATAAAAATCATTTTTATTTAATAAAATGATGTTAAAATAGTGTTTCAAATTTCCATTAAGAGAAGTATGAGGCTACAATATGATTATTGCATCAGCAAAAGATTACCAACGAGCGGCTCGCCGCCGCGTTCCCCCGTTTATGTTCCACTATGCCGATGGTGGCTCTTATAGCGAGCAAACCCTTAAACGTAATGTAACTGATTTAGAGAATATTGCATTAAGACAGCGTGTATTGAAAGATATGTCGCAACTAGATACCGAGATTGAGTTATTCGGTGAGAAACTCTCAATGCCTGTTGCACTTGCACCAGTGGGAGCTTGTGGAATGTATGCTCGTCGTGGCGAAGTGCAAGCTGCAAAAGCAGCCGATAACAAAGGTATTCCTTTCACACTTTCGACTGTTTCAATTTGCCCGATTGAAGAAGTCGCCCCAGCCATTAACCGCCCGATGTGGTTTCAGCTCTATGTATTAAAAGATCGTGGCTTTATGAAATATGCCCTAGAGCGAGCAAAAGCAGCAGGTTGCTCAACGTTAGTCTTTACCGTTGATATGCCTACACCAGGTGCAAGATACCGTGATATGCACTCAGGTATGAGTGGGCCTTATAAAGAAATTCGCCGAGTACTACAATCTGTTGTTCATCCATTCTGGGCTTGGGACGTTGGTGTAAAGGGTAAACCACATACTTTAGGCAACGTTTCAAACTATATGGGAAAACAGATAGGCTTAGATGATTATATCGGTTGGCTTACCGCAAATTTTGATCCTTCTATTTCTTGGAAAGATTTGGAATGGATTCGTGAATTTTGGGACGGTCCAATGGTTATCAAAGGTATTTTAGATCCTGAAGATGCCAAAGATGCCGTTCGCTTCGGTGCAGATGGTATTGTGGTATCAAATCACGGTGGCCGTCAGCTAGACGGTGTACTATCGAGTGCTAAAGCATTACCATCAATTGCTGATGCAGTTAAAGGCGATATTAAAATTTTAGCTGACTCAGGTATTCGTAATGGTTTAGACGTGGTCAGAATGATTGCATTAGGTGCTGATGCCTGTATGTTAGGACGTGCGTTTGTATATGCTCTTGGTGCGGCTGGGCAAGCAGGCGTAGAAAATATGCTCGATATTTTCAAAAAAGAAATGCGTGTCGCTATGACCTTAACCAGCAATCAAAGCATTAAGGATATTACTTCAGATGCGTTGGTTGATTTGAGTAAACTCTAATCTATTTTCATTTCTCTTATATTAGGCAACACTCTTTTTCGGTATTATGCGGTATTATGTAGCAGTTGCACAAAATTGAAAAAACTCTCTCCCACTTGTGGGAGAGAGACAGCTCAAAAATGCGTTCAGCAGTTTTGAGCAGAGAGAGGGCAAACAAGCGGTAACTTTTCATCAATTTTTAACAGATATTCCACTTTTTGCCCTCTCCCTGATTTGTCGTTCTAAACGAACGACAAACCTTTCCCTCTCCCGCAAGCGGGCGAGGGGAATTGTGCAACTGCTACATAATACCGCTCCTTTTAACAAAGTGTGTTGCCACAATTTTTTGAACCACTTCACACTTTTCATAAAATCTATTTGTTTTTCTAAGTTAAATTGCCTACCCTTTAGTTTATTGTTATCGAAACGTTTCGATGAAAATTTTAAGTGTAATTTATATTTGATATTGAATTGGTATTAGAACTATTTTTATCGAAGGTTAAAGGCGGTTTATATGAAAAAAACAACAATCTTAAATGCTCAACTTTCACAGGTGATAGCTACAATGGGACATACCGATGGTTTAACGATTTGTGATGCAGGTTTACCTATTCCCAGTGAGCAACAGTGTGTCGATTTAGCCTTAACAAAAGGTTTGCCTGATTTCTTATCCACATTAGAAGTGGTTTTATCTGAGCTATTTGTGGAAAAAGTATTGCTTGCAGAAGAAATTAAACATCATAACCCACAAATTGAACAACAAACACTTGCCATTTTGGAAAAAATAGAACAGAGCCAACAAAAAAAGATTCGTGTGGAATATGTTCCCCATTCAGAATTTAAGTATCAAAGTAATCAAGCAAAAGCGGTAGTGAGAACAGGAGAATGCTCGCCTTACGCCAATATTATTCTCTATTCGGGCGTACCTTTTTAGGAGAGCTTATGAAAACCTTACTACACATTAGTGGTATAGATAAAGCCTTTCCAGGTGTACAGGCATTAAAAAATGCTTGCTTAAATGTCTATGCAGGTAGAGCAATGGCGTTGATGGGGGAAAATGGTGCGGGCAAATCAACGCTAATGAAAATTCTGACAGGGATTTATCAGCGTGATGCGGGTACTATTGAATATCTTGGTCAAAAAGTAACGTTTACCAACCCTAAAGCATCGCAAGAAGCAGGGATTAGTATTATCCACCAAGAGCTAAATATTTTGGGTAATTTATCCATTGCAGAAAATATTTTCCTTGGACGAGAATTTGTGAACGCTTGGGGCGGAATTGATTGGCGTAAAATGTATCAAGAATCTGACCGCTTGTTAGCTCGTTTAGGTGTTAGTCATTCAAGCCGTTTACCTGCCAGTGAGCTATCAATTGGTGAACGCCAAATGGTAGAAATTGCCAAAGCACTTAGTTTTGAGTCTCAAGTGATTGTAATGGACGAGCCAACCGATGCACTGACCGATACCGAAACTGAAGCACTCTTTGCGGTTATTCGTGAACTAAAAGCAGAAGGGCGTGGCATTGTTTACATTTCACACCGTTTACAAGAAATTTTCCAAATTTGTGATGATGTTACCGTTTTGCGAGATGGGCAGTTTATTGGAGAGCGAGCAGTCGCTGATCTTAACGAAGATCTGCTGATTGAAATGATGGTTGGGCGGAAATTAGAAGATCAATATCCACATATTGATGTACCACAAGGTACGCTTCGTCTGTCGGTTGAGAACTTGACAGGAAGTGGGGTCGATAATGTGAGTTTTAACCTGAAAAGCGGTGAGATTTTGGGTATTTCTGGCTTAATGGGAGCAGGACGCACAGAGTTGATGAAGGTTCTCTACGGGGCATTACCTCGCACTGCAGGTAGTATCTATTTAGATGGAAAACCGATTATTAACCGAACCGCACAAGATGGGTTAAAGAATGGCATTGTCTATATTTCAGAAGATCGTAAAGGCGATGGCTTAGTTCTCGGTATGTCGGTGAAAGAAAATATGTCGCTGACAGCATTAGATTATCTTTCCCACTTAGGCAGAATTGATAAAGCCAAAGAGTTAATGACTGTCGTTGATTTTATCGATCTCTTTAATATCAAAACACCAAGCCCCGATAAGATCATTGGTGAATTATCAGGGGGAAATCAGCAGAAAGTGGCGATTGCCAAGGGGTTGATGACACGCCCCAATGTCTTAATTTTAGATGAGCCAACTCGAGGCGTTGATGTTGGTGCCAAAAAAGAGATCTACCAACTCATCAATAAATTTAAAGCAGAAGGGCTTAGCATTATCTTGGTTTCTTCGGATATGCCAGAAGTGTTAGGAATGTCTGACCGCATTCTTGTGATGAAATCAGGCAAAATTACTGGTGAATTTAGCCGAGAAGACGCGACTCAAGAAAAACTACTCGCCGCTGCCATTGGTAAATCACACTAACAAGCGGTTATTTTTAGCGAGAAATTTACAATGAACAAACCATTTAATTTAAGCAAATTTTTAATTGAACAGCGTTCCATTATCGCCTTATTGGCATTGATTGCTGTCGTTTCTTTCTTAAACCCGAACTTCTTCAGTGCGGATAACTTATTAAATATTCTTCGTCAAACATCTGTTAATGCCATCATTGCGATTGGAATGACCTTTGTGATCTTAATCGCAGGGATTGATTTATCGGTAGGGTCGGTATTGGCATTGACTGGTGCGGTAGCTGCAACACTAATTGGAATGGATTTATCCATTTATCTGGTTATTCCTGCGGTACTGATTTTTGGTGGCTTGATCGGGCTACTTAATGGTTCACTGGTGGCTTTCGGTAAAGTGCAAGCCTTTATGGCAACATTAATCACAATGTTGTTATTGCGTGGGATCACTATGATTTATATGGGTGGTCGCCCCATTAGTACAGGATTTTCTGATAGTGCAGATGCTTTCGCTGAAATTGGTACGGGCGTGATTTTAGGCATTCCTGTGCCTGTGTGGTTAATGTTTATTCTGTTTGCAATCGGTTGGTTTGTGCTAACTCAAACGCGTATCGGACGTTATATTTATGCACTTGGTGGGAATGAATCTGCTACGGCACTCTCTGGCATTAATGTGAATAAAGTAAAACTCTTTGTATTTGCGGTAAGTGGCGTGTTAGCTGCATTGGCAGGTTTAATTGTAACGTCTCGCTTAGGTTCGGCACAACCTACCGCTGGCACAGGTTATGAGCTAGATGCCATTGCTGCGGTTGTCGTAGGGGGCACATCTTTGATGGGCGGTAAAGGTCGCATTATGGGAACGCTTATCGGTGCATTGATTATCGGATTTTTAAGTAACGCTTTAAATTTATTAGATATCGACTCTTACTATCAGCTAGTCGCTAAAGCCTTAGTGATTTTGGCTGCAGTTGTACTCGATAATTTTATTGGACGTAAAAAGGTGTAGCTGTTGTTTAACATTTTACTCAACGGTATTCACTTTGAAACCGCAATTAAGCGGTCGGATTTCAACAATTTTTTGCAAATGCAAAAGAAGTAACAGGCAGTTAGTGCAGTTTAACTAACGTTGTAATGCCTAACTCACTCTACTTACTCTACATTAGGAGAACATTATGAAAAAATTAACTTCATTAGCCCTTGCTGTTGGACTTGCTTTCAGTGCATCTGCTATGGCAAAAGACACCATCGCACTTGCTATCTCAACCCTAGATAACCCATTCTTTGTTACCTTAAAAGAAGGTGCGGAGAAAAAAGCCAAAGAACTGGGCTATGAATTAGTGGTATTAGATTCACAAAACGACCCAGCCAAAGAACTGGCAAATGTAGAAGATGTTACCGTTCGTGGTGCAAAAGTGCTACTGATCAACCCGACAGACTCTGAAGCCGTAGGCAATGCCGTATCTGTGGCGAATAAGAAAAATATTCCTGTGATTACCTTAGATCGTGGTGCAAACAAAGGCACAGTAGTGAGCCATATTGCGTCAGATAACATTGCAGGCGGAAAAATGGCGGGCGATTTTATTGCTGAAAAAGTGGGCAAAAATGCCAAAGTGATCCAACTTGAAGGTATTGCAGGAACATCCGCTGCTCGTGAACGTGGTGAGGGCTTTAAACAAGCTGTTGAAGCTAACCAGTTTGCATTATTAGCAAGCCAACCTGCTGATTTTGATCGTACAAAAGGCTTAAATGTAATGGAAAATTTATTAGCAAGCCACGGTTCTGCAAAAGCTGTTTTTGCTCAAAATGATGAAATGGCACTAGGTGCATTGCGTGCAATTAAAGCGGCAGGTAAAGATATTCTTGTTGTTGGTTTTGATGGTACAGATGATGCAGTCAAAGCCGTTGAAGGTGGCAAATTAGCTGCAACTATCGCTCAACAGCCTGAAAAAATTGGTGAATTAGGCGTAGAAACGGCGGCAAAAGTCCTCAAAGGCGAAAAAGTAGAAGCACAAATTCCAGTACCATTAAAAGTTATCAGTAAATAATCTATACAAGCGGTTGGTTTTCGTAAAATTTTTGCAAAATCATACCGCTTGTTTTTTATCAAGGCGGTAAAAATGAAAAACAAACTTTGTGTACTAGGCAGTATCAATGTCGATCACGTTATTCGAGTGCCTTACTTCCCTAAAGCAGGCGAAACTTTAACAGGCTATGATTATCAAATTGCCTTTGGCGGAAAAGGGGCTAATCAAGCTGTTGCGGCTGCTCGTCTCGGTGCTAATGTGCAATTTATTGGGGCAATAGGGCAAGATCAAATCGGTTATACAATGCGTGATGCATTTGCTCAAGATGGTATTGATATTACAGCCATTGAAGAAATTCCAAATCAAAGCACGGGTTTGGCAATGATTCAAGTGGCAGATTCGGGCGAAAATAGCATTGTTATTTCTGCGGGAGCAAATGGCGAGTTATCTCCTGAATTGGTTGAAAAGCACCAAGCGATTATTGCACAAGCCGATATGTTGTTAATGCAACTAGAAAGCCCGCTCAAAGCGGTAACATTAGCAGCAAAATTAGCAAAACAGGCAAAGACAAAAGTTGCCTTAAACCCAGCTCCCGCACAACCTTTACCACAAAGTTTGCTCTCTTTAGTGGATATGATTACCCCAAATGAAACCGAAGCTGAAATTTTGACGGGCGTGAAAGTTGTTGATGAGCAAACTGCCGCACTTGCTGCGGATAAATTTCATCAAGTTGGCATTGAAACTGTACTCATCACGCTCGGTGCAAAAGGGGTTTATGTCAGCGAAAAAGGCAACGGACAAATTATTGCAGGTTTTCGTGTTCAAGCCGTTGATACAACAGCAGCAGGCGATACCTTTAATGGCGGACTTGTTACTGCATTGTTAGAAGGGAAAACTTTAAGCGAATCTATCCGCTTTGCTCACGCCGCTGCCGCAATTTCCGTTACCCGAATGGGGGCTCAAACGGCAATTCCAATGAGAAAAGAAGTGGAAGATTTTTTAATGTAAAAAATAAAGCCTAGTATTTAATTGAACTAGGCTTTATACCTTCTATTACAAACCGGGTGCTTTCCACAAAGATTTTGTTAAATTTAGATCGACAAGTTGTAATTGTTTTTTATAAACATCAATCCATTTAATCTTGTGTGCTTTATAAAGTTTATGGTTTTCCATATTTGGAATATGCTGTCTTTCAAATTTTACTAATTTTTTACCAGCTTCTGCTAACGAAGGATAGATACCTGCCCCTACACCAGCTGCGATCGCACAACCCAAAGCGGTGGCTTCTTTAACTACAGGAACATTCACAATAAGCCCTGTTACATCGGCGAGAATTTGGCTCCATAATTTACCTTTTGATCCTCCTCCAGCAAAAACAACGGAAGTTAAATTTACTTTACTGAATTCCTTAACTTGATCTAGATTAGAGGAAGAAACAATAGCTGCATTTTCTTGTAATGCTCTAAAGAGCACTGCTTTGTTGCATTTTTCAGGATCTATTGAGAGATTAATGAATGATGGTGACGCGTGATACCAAGATTTAAAATGCATTGCATCAGAAAAAACAGGAATGACATCGTTTGAGCCAACAGGAACTTTCTCTGCCATTTGTTCTAATAATGTATAAGCATCAATTCCTAATTTATTTGCTACATTCTTTTCTTCTTCACAGAAAGCATCTCTGAACCATCGCATTGTCAGCCCTGTAAAGAAACTTATGGATTCTGCCTGAACAAGAGGATTAATTACGTGTGGATTTATTCTTACATTCATTACAGGATCGGTAGTTGTAGAGGGAAGATTTACAACTTGTTGCCAGAAAGTTCCACCAATGATCGCAGCTTGTTCTGGTTCCGTTATGCCTAACCCAATACAACCTAATTGGACATCTCCTCCCCCAACAATAACTGGGATTCCAGCATTTAAGCCTGTTTTAGTAGCAACACTTTCTGTAATTACACCTAATTTCTCACCGGTTTCTTTAACTGGAGGCAGAATATCAGCATTTAACCCTACCATTTCTAATAAATCAGAATGCCACTGGCGAGTTTTTAGATTTAACATTCCTGTTGTGCCTGCATTCGATGGTTCAACAGCAAGCTCTCCGCTAAGCATAAACCCAAGCCAATCACTGATCATAGAAATATATTTCACTTCACGATAAAGATCACTTTGATTGTGGGCTAACCATAATAAACGAGGCAAAGCACTCAGTGCCAATGTTTGACCTGATATGTCGTAAACGTATTGTTCAAACGTATTATTGTAAAGAGATTTAAGTTCTACAACTTCATTGACCGCTCTTGCATCAACATTTCCACAGGCCCAAATAGGTGTCTTATGCGTATCATAAAGAACTATACCCTCTCTCATTGAACAAGTAGATATCGCCACAATTTGCTCTGAGGGAATATTATTTTGCTTCAGTACATTTTGAATGCACAAGCAAGCTAATTCCCAGTTCTTTGATATATCAAACTCCATTGAGCCAGGAATATTTGGATCGGATAGATGAGTCCACTCTTGTTGAAATGCGCCTATTTGGTTTCCTTCAGTATCAAAAATAACCGCACGAATACTTCCTGTACCAGCATCAAGAGCCATTAGATAGCTTGGTTTGTTATGTGTCATATTAATCTCCTAATCTATGTAGAAGGAAATTCGTGCTACTATGTTGTTATACTAGCTTAGATAATATACATCGAGCAGTTTTTTCCTCTGTTACTAATGAATTAATATATTTTCCTTTTAAGGCAGCCAAAATAGCATCGACTTTATTTTCACCGCCTGCCACACCAATTACACTTGGAATTCTTTTTAAATTATCAAGAGATACACTTATTAGTTCTTGATGGATTGACATATCCTCTTGTAAAGAACCATCTTCTTTAAAGAAATATCCTAAAATATCACCAACAGCCCCTGCTTGTTTAAAGCTATCTAGTTGTTCTTCATTAATTAAATATCCTGCTTTAAGTAAGGTTGAGTGTTGTTTCTGATTTGTTGAACCAATCCCAACAATAGCGACATCAGCCATACTAGCGGCAAGCATAATATCTCGAACATAACTTTCTTTTTGAAATAGTTGAGCTGCTTCAGGAGATGAAGCCCTTAGAGGCGCTGGAATAATACTAATAGAACAGCTTCCATCTAATTGACCAATACTTTGCATATATGGTCCAACACCACCGGTCAGAGTGATAAGTTTTATCTTATTTTGTTTAATAAAATCATTACTGAATCTCACTGTATGCATAATGGTGTCGCCAAAACCAAAAGAGAGAACTTGTTTTGGCTTTAGTAAAGTCATTAGCATTTGAGATGCACCAACTCCTAAACGAGCATTAATTTCGTAATTATCAAGCTCAGGTAATACTCTGATATGCTGTAACTGGAACCGCTGTTTTAAAACTTCCTCTAGTTCTAAACAACCTTTATAGCGAGAGTTTATTTGAACTTTGATCAACCCCATCTGCCTGCCTTTTTCAAGTAGACGAGATACTTTCAATCGAGGAAGCATCAGTTTTTCACCAATCTCACTCTGAGTTAAGTTATCGTGATAATAGAACCAAGCAATTCTTGCTAAAAGCTCTTCTTCATTGATAACAACACCATTGTATTCATCGATTACTTTCATTTTTATTTACCTATAGTATTCATTTGTTTTAATTATAAATCAAATGTTCATTTTAATGAGTTATAAATTTTGTGATTTGGTTCACATTTTACACATTAAATTGAAAAATATTGCTATTAACTTCATCAGTTTGTGATGTATATCACATTTTTTGATCTTTTTTTATTTTAACATTTGAACAGTTGATAAATTAAATAATCATTTGTTCAAGTAAAGAGGTAAGTATGGCAGATAAAACATTATTGCTTGAGGTTACCAATGTACAGAAATCTTTTTCAGGGGTATCTGTACTAAAAGACATTAATTTTTCACTTCGAGCTGGACAGGTTCACGCACTATTGGGCGGTAACGGAGCTGGAAAATCGACATTAATGAAAATTATAGCGGGCATCCAGTCTCCAGATTCTGGCGTATTGAAAATTAGAGGAGAAGCACAAACTTCTCTGACACCAAGTAAAGCTCATCAATTGGGTATTTATTTAGTTCCACAAGAGCCTTTGCTTTTTCCCAATTTAAGCGTGAAAGAAAATATCCTTTTCGGGTTACCAAATTCTGCAAATTTATTACCTAAACTTACCGCTTTACTAGCTGATTTGAATTGCCATCTAAATTTAGATATGTCTGCAGGTTTGTTAGATGTTGCCGATCAACAATTAGTGGAAATTATGAGAGGGTTAATTAGAAATGCTTCTATTCTTATTTTAGATGAACCTACTGCATCCCTCACTCCAGCTGAAACAGATAATTTATTTAAGCAAATTGAGGCTTTGTTACAAAAAGGTGTTGGGATTGTTTTCATATCACATAAGTTACCCGAAGTTTGGAGAATATCGGATTGGGTTAGCGTAATGAGAGATGGTTATATTGCATTGAGTGGTGTAACCGAAACGTTAGATCATAATGAAGTAATTAATGCGATAAAACCTAAATCTAAAAACCAAAAACTAACTAATAGCCAACAATTATGGCTAGATATGCCGGGTCATAAAAAAATTAAATTCACTGATAAACCTATTTTATCTGTAGCGGAATTAACAGGCGAAGGATTTAAAAATATAACTTTTGATGTTTACCCTGGTGAAATTCTAGGAATTGCAGGAGTAGTTGGCTCTGGTCGAACTGAATTGGCGGAAACACTATATGGGTTACGAAAAGCTAAAAAAGGGAAAGTTCATTTTTGCAATATGGACATATCTCACCTACCAATAAAACAACGTTTAAATGAAGGGCTTGTGTATTTACCAGAAGATCGTCAAGCATCTGGCTTGTTCTTAGACTCTCCTCTTAGTTGGAATACCTGCGGATTAACTTATAACGATATGGGTTTTTGGATAAATGAGGAGAAAGAAGAAGCAATTCTCGAACGATATCATCGTGCAATTGGAATCAAATTTAATTCTTCTCAACAATCAGTAAGGACTTTATCGGGAGGAAATCAGCAAAAAATTCTTATTGCAAAATGTTTGGAGGCTAATCCTAAGCTTTTAATAGTTGATGAACCAACAAGAGGAGTGGATATAGGAGCAAGGAGCGATATTTATCAACTTATAAAAAGTATATCGAAACAGAATGTTGCTGTTGTTTTTATTTCATCTGACTTAGAAGAAATTGAACAAATGTCTACTCGTGTTTTAGTAATGCACGATGGTGTGATGAGTCGTTCATTAACTGGAGAAGAAATAAATAGCGACACAATAATGAAAATGGCATTCAGTGGCTAAGGAGATATTAATATGTGGAAATTTATCCAAGATAATCGAGAGCTTACAATATTATTAGCGATATTCATATTATTTGGATCATTAGTTGTTTTTGGGAATTTTAGTTTAGAAACATTAACAATGATTTTTAACTCAACTCAAATTCTAGCATTACTTGCGATTGGAGCAACTTTCGTTATTTTAACTCGTAATATTGATGTTTCTGTTGGTTCTATAATGGGATTAAGTGCAGTCATTGTAGGTAGTTTACTGAATTTGGGATATTCCTTAATAACTGCTTGTTTAATAACATTATTGATTGGCATTTTAGTCGGTGGTATCAATGGCTTTTTAGTTACGATACTAAGGATTCCTGCAATTGTCGCTACATTGGGAACATTAGGGCTATATAAAGGGATTATGCTTGTTTTAACAGGTGGAAAATGGATTGAAGGATTACCACAATCTCTAAAAGAACTATCAGAGCCCATTTTACTTAACATATCCCCTATTGGTTGGTCTGTTTTTGTCTTCGTCATTTTAGCTTATCTATTTCTTACCAAAACCAGCTCAGGAAGATGTTTCTATGCAGTTGGAGACAATCTACAAGGTGCATTACAGCTCGGTGTAAACATAAATCTGATTAGAATGAGTGCTTTTGCAATCAATGGAGCTATGGCTGCATTAGCTGGGATAATTTTTGCTTCTCAAATTGGCTTTGTTCCTAACTCTACAGGCAACGGACTAGAAATGAAAGCTATCGCAGCCTGTGTATTAGGTGGCATTAGTTTATTAGGTGGAGCAGGTAATATTATTGGTGCAGTCCTTGGTGCTTATTTCTTAGTGCAAATCGACACAATATTAGTATTAATGAAAGTGCCAGCGTATTGGAATAATTTTGTTGCTGGCGTTGTTCTACTTTCTGTTTTGGTATTTGATGGAAGAATAAGAGTAATGATTGCAAATAATATCAAACAACAACGTTATGCTCGTTTCTTAAAAGATAATTAGAAGGAGTAAATAATGAAAATATTAAAAAAATATAGCTGGGAACTTACCTTATTCATACTGTTAATTATTGAAATTCTAGGCTTTGGTGTAATTAATCCTCGACTATTAGATATAAATGTATTACTCAATAGTACAAGTGATTTTATTTATATTGGAATGCTAGCATTACCACTAACACTTATTATTGTTAGTGGAGGAATGGATATTTCATTTGGTTCAGTTGTTGGTTTATGTGCAATTACTCTTGGCGTTTTATTTAAGTTGGAATTTCCTCTAATTATCGCAATATTTGTTACATTTTTAGTAGGAATAATCTGTGGAGTTATTAATGCATCTCTCATTATTTATACACAAGTTAATCCTTTAGTAATTACTTTAGGAACAATGTATTTATTCGGTGGTGGAGCATTACTCCTTTCAGGTTTTGCAGGTGCTACTGGATACGAAGGAATTGGTGGATTTCCGGATGTATTATTAGACTTTGCTAATCAAACAATTTGGATCATTCCAACTCCAATAATTTATTTTCTAATCATTACATTTTTATTCTGGCTTCTAATGCATCGCACCCGAATAGGAAGAACGACATTTTTAATTGGTCAAAATATAAGAGTGTCGAAATATAGTGCAATGCCAATTAATCAAACATTATTTACGATATATCCCTTAATCGGTTTAGTATCCGCCTTTGTTGCAATCCTATTAGTATCCTATTTTGGTTCGGCTCGCTCTGATTTAGGTAGCTCCTTACTGATGCCTGCATTAACAGCGGTTGTATTAGGTGGTGCAAATATATATGGGGGATCAGGTTCAGTAATTGGGACAGCTGTTGCATCTCTATTAATTGGTTATTTGCAACAAGGATTACAAATGATCGGAATATCTAATGAAATTTCAAGTGCATTATCAGGTGCATTATTAATAGTCGTATTAATTGGAAAATCATTTAACAGTAATAAATCTATATTTACTGACTTTATTAAAAAGAGATTAATTTAAGCTGTACTCAATCCTAACATACTTGCTGTTTGGGTATGTTTTCCAAAAACTCACTTAAAGGAGAAGTTTTATGAAACGTTCATTAATAAAAAATGTAGCACTTTCTGTTGCGTTAGGATTATCAACCCTTAGCTCAGCATCTGCAACAGATAAGGTTGCTTTTATTCCTAAATTGGTTGGTGTTGGATTCTTTACCAGTGGTGGTCAAGGTGCTGTAGAAATGGGAAAAACATTAGGTCTTGATGTTACTTATGATGGACCTGCAGAACCTAGTGTTTCTAACCAAGTACAGATGATCAATAACTTTGTTAATCAAGGATATAACGCGATTATTGTTTCTGCAGTTTCTCCAGATGGGCTATGTTCAACATTGAAAAGAGCAATGAAAAAAGGTGTTAAAGTATTAACTTGGGATTCTGATACGAAACCTGAGTGCCGTAGTTACTATATCAATCAGGGTACTCCTGCTCAACTAGGTTCAATGCTGGTTGAAATGGCTTCTAGTCAAATCACTAAGCCTAAAGCAAAGGTCGCATTTTTCTACTCTAGCCCAACGGTGACAGACCAAAATCAATGGGTAAAAGAAGCAAAAGCAAAAATTGAAAAAGATCATCCTGAATGGGAAATTGTTACAACTCAATTTGGATATAACGATGCCATTAAATCGTTACAAACTGCAGAAGGTATTTTAAAAGCATATCCCGATTTAGACGCAATTATTGCTCCAGATGCAAATGCACTTCCTGCTGCGGCCCAAGCCACCGAAAATTTAAAACGCCAAGGAACAGTTATCGTTGGTTTCAGTACTCCAAATGTAATGAGACCATATGTAAAAAGAGGTACAGTTAATCAATTTGGCCTATGGGATGTTGTGAAACAAGGAAAATTATCGGTAGCAATCACCAATGAACTATTAAAAGGAAAAACTCTTAATATTGGAGATAAATTAACTGTAGAAGGAATTGGAGAAGTTGAAGTATCTCCGAACAAAGTTCAAGGGTATGACTATGAAGTTAAAGATAATGGTATTGTTTTATTACCTGAAAGAGTAATTTTTACTAAAGATAACATTGATAATTACGATTTTTAATTAAGGAGGAAAAAATGGCTGATTTAGATGATATCAGAGATGGAAAAGATTTTGGATTAGGTGTACCACAAATAAATAAACCATTTTATTTAAAAGGTTCTGGTGCCCTAGATTGGGGAATGCAATCTCGCCTAGCTAATATATTTAATCCTAAAACAGGAAAAACAATTATGCTTGCGTTTGATCATGGATATTTTCAAGGTCCAACTACAGGGCTTGAGCGTATTGATATTAATATAGCTCCATTATTTGAATATACAGATGTACTAATGTGTACAAGAGGAATTTTACGCAGCGTTGTTCCTCCAGATACTCGAAAACCAATCGCATTAAGAGCATCTGGGGCAAATTCTATCTTAACCGAACTTTCAAATGAAGCTGTTGCGGTGAGTATAGAAGATGCTCTTCGCTTAAATGTTTCTGCTATGGCTGCACAGGTATATATCGGTTCAGAATATGAACATCAATCAATTAAAAATATAATCCAACTAGTCGATCAAGGTAGTCGATATGGTATGCCTGTTATGGCTGTTACTGGTGTTGGAAAAGATATGGCTCGAGATCAAAGATATTTTTCTTTATCTACTCGTATCGCAGCAGAAATGGGGGCTCATATTATTAAAACATATTATGTTGATAAAGGATTTGAGCGTATTACTGCAGGTTGTCCAGTTCCAATCGTTATTGCAGGCGGAAAAAAACTTCCAGAAAAAGATGCTTTGGAAATGTGCTATAGAGCAATCGATCAAGGTGCATTAGGTGTTGATATGGGAAGAAATATTTTCCAATCAGATTCGCCTATCGCAATGCTTAAAGCAGTTCAAGCTGTTGTTCATGGTGGAGAAACAGCTGAAAAAGCCTATGAATTATATTTAAACGAAAAAAATAGTTAATAATCATTTGGGCTAGATTACTAGCCCAAAACTTATTTAGGAGAAAATGGTTATGTTTGCAATGCTTGTTGAAATTAATATAAAAGAGGGAAAAGAAAAAGAATTTCTAGAGGTTTTTGAACGAAATCATATTGGAACTCGTAAAGAACCAGGTAATTTGCGTTTTGATGTATTAAGAGATCCTAAAATAAGAACTCGATTTTATGCTTATGAAGTATATAAGAATGAAGAAGCATTAGAGGAACATAGGCAAACCGAGCATTATCACAGATGTGTAAAAGAATTAGAGAATATTATGTCTGAACCAAGATCTAAAATTGTATTTGAATGGGTTTTACCAGTAAGTTATGAATAAAATAGAACAAAAAAAGAATTTAATAGATACATTAAAAAAACAATATTTAAGTGTAGGTATTCTTTCATCAAATTGGTTTGCTTTGAAACGGCAATTAGATATTTTAAGTGATAAGAATATTAATATATTACATTTTGATATAGCAGATGGAAATTTTAGTCCATTATTTACTGTTGGTCCTATGGCTATTAAACAATTTAATGATCACTTTTTTAAAGATGTTCATTTAATGGTTAAAGATCAACAGTCTTTTGCTAAATCCTGCGTTGAAAACGGTGCTAATTTAGTTACATTGCAAGTTGAACAAAAAGAAGGGCTTTCTGATACAATAGAATGGCTATCTCAGCAACAAAACCTATATTTAGGAGAGAATAAACCTGTATTAATTGGATTAAGTATCTGTCCAGAAACAGATATTAATTTATTATCGTATTATGTTGAAAAAGTTGATGTATTTCAAATATTAACATTGGACCCTAGAACAGGGGAAAAATATTCTAAAGAGTATATTGAAAATAGGGTTTCCTTGTTAAATCAACTACTAGGAAAAGATCGTATATCAAAGTTAATAAATATTGATGGTTCAATGAATTTAGATTTGGCACTATATTTGAATAGAAGTCAGTCTATAGATTGGTTTGTTTCTGGTAGTGCTTTATTTTCTGAAGACTTACATAACTCATTATGCAAATGGGAAATTCTGAAATATTAATAATGTGTAGAAGATCAAGTCTGATCTTCTACACTAAAACGAGATATACATCACAGAATTGAACATACATTTGTTATATTCTTTGAATATTATTTTATTCAAAGGAGACAATCTATGTTTAAACAACTTCAACAAGTCGGAAAGGCTTTTATGCTACCGATTGCAATTTTACCTGCTGCGGGTTTATTGCTTGGGATTGGTGGTGCATTATCCAACAAGGCAACCGTACAAGCCTATCCTGTATTGGATAATCCAGCATTGCAAGGTATTTTCCAAATTATGTCAGCTGCAGGCAGTGTAGTTTTTGCTAACTTAGCTTTACTGCTCTGTATTGGTTTAGGTATTGGGCTTGCGAAGAGAGATAAAGGCGTCGCTGCTTTAGCCGCAGTTGTTGGTTATTTAATTATGACAGGCACTATTGCTGCCTTAATTCCAATCTTTTCCCCAGAAACAAAAGGGATTGATACAGGTGTTATCGGCTCTTTAGTAATGGGGCTAATTACTGTTAAGCTACATAATAAATACCACAATATTCAGTTGCCACAGATTTTAGGATTCTTTGGTGGTTCTCGCTTTGTACCGATTGTTACCGCATTTGTGGCAATTTTTTTGGGGGCAATATTCTTTTTAATTTGGCCGACTTTCCAAAACTGGCTAGTTTCCGCAGGTAAAGGCATTGCATCAATGGGTGAAGTAGGCACATTTTTCTATGGTTTCCTAATGCGTTTAAGTGGTGCAGTTGGCTTACACCATATGATTTACCCACTATTTTGGTACACTGAATTAGGTGGAACAGAAGTCGTAAACGGTGAAACCATTATTGGTGCACAAAAAATCTTCTTCGCTCAATTAGCCGACCCTAATCATCAAGGGTTATTTACCGAAGGAACTCGTTTCTTTGCAGGTCGATTTGATACGATGATGTTTGGTTTGCCTGCTGCTTGTTTAGCTATGTATCACGCCGTACCTAAAGCTCGCCGTAAATTGATTGGTGGATTATTCTTAGGCGCTGCACTTACGTCATTTATTACGGGAATTACAGAACCTATTGAGTTTATGTTCTTATTCGTAGCTCCTTGGTTATATGTCTTCCACGCATTTTTAGATGGTGTATCTTTCTATATTGCGGATTTCCTAAATGTATCTATCGGAAATACCTTCTCAGGTGGTTTTATTGACTTCTTATTGTTTGGTATTTTACAAGGTAACGAAAATACTCACTGGATTCGTGTCGTCTTAGTTGGTTTACCTTGGGCTGCCTTGTATTACTTCTCTTTCCTATTCTTAATTCGTAAGTTTAATGTAATGACCCCAGGAAGAGCGGAAGACCAAGAAGAAATTGTAGAACAACAAACCACTTCCTTAACTGAAAATGCACATCATATTATTGAAGCATTAGGTACTGCGAGCAATATTGAAAATGTCGATGCTTGTATTACTCGTTTGCGTGTTGCTGTTAAAGATGTAAAAGCAGTAAATAAGACTCGCTTAAAAGCGTTAGGGGCGATAGATGTTCTTGAAGTGGGCGGTGGCGTACAGGCTGTTTTTGGTGCAAAAGCTGTTTTATATAAAAGCGAAGTTAATCAGATTTTAGGAAAAGAAGATTAAGGTGGTGGTGTAATGGACAAAAGTGTGAGGGGAAACGGCCCGAAACCTTATCTATAAGGTGTCAATCTGCTTTTTAGCAACCATTTTGCCCATTACACCAAATTTGTCCATTACACCAATTTCTTTAGTCAGTCCATTCTAATATGCTACTTCTCAATCGCCATTGAAAGCAATGTGATTGGGTGTAAACAAGTCAAATTGGTGGACATATCAATTTGCCATTTACAAGTTTCACATTCAGAAACTACAAAATCAAAACCACCCTTATTGATATGCTCAAACAATGGATTACCAATAGCTTGTGATGTGTTGTAGTTCTCTGCTTTAAAGCCATAAGTACCAGCAATACCACAACATTGTGATGGAAGCATCACAATTTCAAGATCAGGAATATGCTTTAATACGTCCAGAGTATAGGGTGCCCAGCCTGCTTTATCAACGTGGCAAGCGGTATGATAGGCAATGCGTAATGGCATTGATCTAAACTTAGGTTTTCTGCCTTCATTAAAGAGTTTGTATAGATAACGAGTAACAATATTCACGTGAGGGCGAATTTTCGCATTATCCATTCCTAAAACGTGGTGATATTCATCACGCAAATTCATCGTACAACTTGAAGATGTCCCTACAACGTCAAGTTCACGTTTTTCCACCACTTTTTCAAGTTCTTTTAGGTTGAATTTTGCCAATTTTTTAGCTTTTTCAGGAAAACCATTCACTGCAAGTGGTAAACCACAACATTTTTCTTTTTCGAGTAACACAACACCAATATCCATTGCATTAAAGACATCTATTAACTCTTTGCCTAATTGTGGATTATTGTAGTTCACATAACAACCGTGATAATAGGCAATCTTTTCACGATACAAACTTTGGCGTTCTGCTTCTTTTTTCAAATACCAATTACGGAAAGAGCCAAAAGAATATTTTGGAAGTGTTCTATGACGGCTCACATTCAACGTTTTTTCTAACAAGAAACGAGTAGCTTTTAAGCCTGTGATAGTATTTACAATCGGTGCTAATGGCGTATTAAGTTTTCCCATTAAGTCGGTATTGCTTAATACCGCATCACGCAATTTATTCATAAATGGTTTATTCTGGCGATCAAGATGTTTATTTCTTGCCCGAACAATAATATCACCAATTTTCACATCAGATGGGCAAGCGATTTCACAACGTTTACAGTTAGTACAATATTTTAAAGCTTCATCATATAATTCTGCACTTTTTAAACGTAAACGTTCCCCATCAGGCCCCGCTTGCTTAGGGCCTGGGTAATTTGGATTTTGACGAGAAACAGGGCAAACTGCGGTACAAGCAGTACATTTAATACAGCTTTCAAACGACTCATCAAATCCGTGATGAACAACAGCACTCTCTACATTCTGTTGTGCTTGTTCAATTAAACGTTGAATATTATTCATATAGGTTCCTTTATCACTCACTTATTTTGATCTACTCTCATTCATTAACAACAGAGAGCTTACCCACAAAATAATTTATTGATGCAAAATCTCGTCTGCCACAACTAATGCTGTTACCACTGCAACACCTGAACCACAGCCAAGTTCAAGGCTATTAAAACCACCAATCACATTACCTACGGCATAAAGATTACCAACAAATTGCCCATCTTTTTGAATGTGGCACTTATTGTTAATAGCAACCCCTGCTGATTGATAAGGTTGTGGTGAAGAAAAACGTTCTGCCGTCCACGATAAGCGGTCAGATTTATCAAAATTTTTGCAACCAATAATATCGCTATGAAAAACAGGTTCTAAAATATGTTCAAATTCTGCAACCAAGCCATTACTAAAAAAGCTACCCGTTGCTAACACAAAATGCTCGGCAGTGATAAAGTTCTCTTGATGAATTTGAGTATAAATTTTGCTGACTTTACCATCTACAAATTCCGCTCTAAGTGCTTTATCACCATTAAGCATCAAGCCCCCTAATTGCTCAAAACGGTGGCGTAGCTGTTTATGCTGACGGATACCTAAAAGAGATGGCGGCAAGGTTGGTAGTTCAAAAATGGCTAACCCAACAGCTTCTTTTAAGGCGTTAAAGAAACTCTGATCATCTAAGCCAAAGCAAGCAGGCAAGAAAATCGCTTGAGCCCCTTGGCTTGCAGTTTTAATTTCTTTGACTAAATCAGTAAAGGCTAATTTATGTTCAAGTAATTGAGCGATGTTTACGCTACGAAATTCTCGAGCATTATCTCTTAGCTGATCTAACTCAGGTATATTCAAATAAGCCGTCGAAAGCTGACAATGTGCAAATTGAGCATTCTGTTTTAAATTATCGGCTAAGAGCTGTGGTTGAAAATCGTGATAGCCTTCAATCCCTAAAATCGCAATTGAGTGGCAAGGAAAAACATCACTGCCTTGCACTGTTGGTACGCTATTTGGCGACAACCAACTACCACGCAATCCCCCCAATGGCGTAACTCGTAGGTGATTTTCTGCAATACTACCAATTAAACCTAAATTGAGTGATTTAGCTAAATCTTCAAATTGTTGTGCTTTCTCAATCGTTTTTTCTTTACCAATCAAACAATAAGGGTGTTGTGGTAATTGCTGATAGAATGAAGTGTAGTTTTGCTCAAAATGACGAATTTTCCGTCCACTTGGTAATTGGCTAAGTAAATCCATCGATCCTGAAGCGAAATCAATCGCCGCTTGTCCGTTATTGATAATGACACAACGTTTTCCTTGTGCCTGTAAGGTAACGCCGCAGGTTAAACCAGCAAGCCCGCCACCAATAATTACAACATCAAAATTCATTGTTATCCGTCCCTTGCTGTGCTTGTTGTTCAAGCGGTTGAACATCGTTAAGACCTAATAAACTGTAATAGATCCAGCTTGTGAAATCAGCCTCTCGAATGGCATCTCCCCACGCAATTGGCTCAATACCACGCCAACGCTCTTCCATAAATGAGGCTAATTGTGTCGTAGATTGACGGGGTGTTGCGACTTCAAAGCGAGTCATTAAGCCAGCCGCTCGACACGCACAGAGTTCTGCTTGGCAAGTCCCCATTCCTACTCGTGTACGGCGGCGTAAATCAACGAGATTATTTACGCTTAATTCATCTACTGCATAACGCACTTCACCAGCAGTTACCGCTTCACATTCACAAACTAATGAGCGATCAAGACGTTCTTTATCCAACAAGCGAGTCGCTCGTGAACCGTGGCGATACACCGCAGAATAACGAATTGTGCTTGGTAACGAGATAACTTTATTATTAGTTTCCGCTCGGCTTTCACTTGAGCCTGGCAAGGCTCTTTCTGCGGTTATACAGCGGTCGGTTTTGTTTAATTTTTTGCAAACGAGATCTGTCGCCCATTCCGCCATTAAACGATAAGTCATCAACTTACCGCCCGTAATGGTAATAAAACCATTTAAGCCATCACGCTCTTGGTGGTCGAGTAGCACAATCCCACGACTTACATTACGTCCTGAAGGGTCATCATCAGTCGCCACTAATGGACGCACACCTGCATAAGCACGCAATACTCTAGTATGGCGTAAACTTGGTGCGAGTTTTTCCCCTTCACGAAAGAGAATATCCACTTCTTCGGGTGTAACGACCATATTATCAATTTCATCATAAGGAATTCGGCTGGAAGTTGTCCCAATCACAGAAATGGTATCGCCAGGGACTAAAATATCTGCATCAGCAGGTTTACGGCAGCGGTTGATCACCATTTTATTGATACGGTGTCCCATTACCAATAATGCCCCTTTTGCTGGGAACATTCTGATTTTCAAATCACCATATTCAGCAATGCCTTGCCCCCAAATACCTGCTGCATTAACAACAACAGGGGCAAAAAATTGACGATCTACTCGATTTTTATGGTCATAAACATTGACGCCAATAACAGTTGCCCCTTCTCTAATTAAGCCTTTTACTTCACAGTAAGTAAATACTTTGGCACCATTTTCAGTCGCATCAAGCATATTCGATGCTGTTAAACGGAAAGGATCGATAGAGCCATCAGGCACAACAACAGCTCCCACTAATTCAGGATTTACCGAAGGTTCCATATAACGTGCAAGTTTTGGATCAATAGCGACCGCTTCAATACCCGATTCAGTACAAGCATCAATAAAAGTTTTTTGGAAACTAAGATCATCTTCAGGTAACGTAATAAATAACCCTTCCGTTTCATCTATGCAATGACGAGCAATGTTGCGTAAAATTTTATTTTCGACAATACACTCTTCGGCAGACTCTCTATCTTTTACCGCATAACGAGCCCCACTGTGTAACAAGCCGTGATTACGTCCTGTTGCTCCCGTTGCAATATCTCTACGCTCTAACAAAATGCAATCAATACCACGCAATGCACAGTCCCGAGCAATACCCGCCCCTGTCGCACCGCCACCGATAATAATGACATCTGTACTTAATGGTGAAAAATCAGCCACATTTCGATACATTTGAGGTGATATAGCCATAACCGCCCCCACAATTTCAACAAAATAATCAAAAAACAACAAAATAATAACATTATTCTATTCCAATGAGCGAATTAGAACAACAAAATGAGCGAAAAAGTGTGAATAAGATCACTATTTATATATAAAATAATAAAAACCATAAATTTATTGTGAATTAGTTCACAAAATTACATAATTGTTTTAGATACACTTTTTCTTTTTCGATATGATAGCTCTCCGCGATATTCGTAAATGAATATCTTATTTTTCAATAACAACAAATCGTTGGAGTTTTATTATGTTTGGTCCATTTAAACCTGCTCCGCATATTGCAGAGCTACCAGCAGACAAAATTGATTCCACATACAAACGCTTACGTTGGCAAGTGTTTGCAGGGATCTTCTTTGGTTATGCTGCTTATTATTTTGTTCGTGCAAATTTCGATTTAGCACAGAAAGGGTTAATTGAAGCAGGAATGTACACAAAAGCCGAATTAGGTTTAATTGGTACAGCGGCTGGTTTTGCTTATGGTTTGTCAAAATTCTTTATGGCAACTATTTCTGACCGTTCTAATCCAAGAGTTTTCTTACCATTTGGTTTATTGCTCTCTGGTTTATGTATGACAATGATGGGATTATTCCCTTGGGCAACATCAGGCATTGCAGTAATGTGGGCATTGATTTTCTTAAATGGTTGGTTCCAAGGTATGGGGTGGCCTCCTTGTGGTAGAACAATGGTTCACTGGTGGTCTAAATCAGAACGTGGAACAATCGTATCTATTTGGAATACAGCTCACAACGTAGGGGGAACTGTACCAGGTATTATGGTTCTTTTAGCAGGTGCGATTTATTTCAGTGAATATGGAGTAGAAGCAACAGCGAAAGATATTTGGCAACAAGCCCTTTACTATCCTGGTATTGCTGCAATGATTGCTGCCATTCCTATTTATTTAGTAATGCGTGATACCCCACAATCTTGTGGTTTACCACCGATTGAAAAATGGCGTAATGATTACCCAGATGACTATAACGAAAAAACTTACGAAAATAACCTATCTGTGAAAGAAATTTTATTCACTTATGTGTTTAAAAATAAACTGTTGTGGTATATCGCAATTGCTAACGTATTCGTTTACTTAATTCGCTATGGCGTATTGAAATGGTCTCCTGTTTATCTTGGTGAAGTTAAACATTTCAATATTAAAGGAACAGCTTGGGCATATACTATCTACGAACTCGCAGCCGTACCAGGAACACTATTGTGTGGCTGGGTATCAGATAAAGTCTTTAAAGGAAAACGTGGTTTAACCGGTTTCATCTTTATGATTTTAACCACGGCAGCAGTCGTTGCATTATGGCTTAACCCAGCAACACCAGAAAATGAGCTTGCACAATATGCTGGTCACGCTTGGTATGAAAACCCATATCAGTTAATGGACTTCATTTTAATGACCACCATCGGTTTCCTAATTTATGGTCCAGTAATGTTGATTGGTTTACACGCCCTTGAACTTGCACCGAAAAAAGCAGCAGGAACAGCAGCAGGCTTTACAGGATTATTCGGTTATCTTGGCGGTACTGTCGCAGCATCAGCGGTTGTGGGCTGGGCGGCAGAATACTACGGCTGGGACGGCGGTTTCTATGTAATGATTGCTGGTGGTGTATTAGCTATCTTCTTAATGTTCATCACAATGCTAGAAGAAAGTAAACATAAAGCTAAACTAGGCGACCATTACGGCAAATAATAATTAAATAACTCTCTTTATACGCCATATTGATATATTTCAATATGGCTTTTTTGTTTTCGAAATGTGATAAAAATCAAAAAAATCACATAAAAGTAACAAATTTTTGTGCAGTATGTCACAAAAATGACTTTTCCCATTTGCTAAAAATGATCATTTCACTATATTTCACATCCGAAATTTTCGTTTTCAAACAATTATCTATTTTTTTATATTCTAATTTCTTGGGGGAAGTTATGGATAAATCATTAAAAGCCGCTTGCATTGGTGAATTTATTGGTACTGGATTGATTATCTTCTTTGGGGCAGGTTGTGTTGCTGCAGCCCAAGTAGCAGGAGCTACATTTGGGTTATGGGAGATTTCTATTGTTTGGGGGCTCGCTGTTGCGATGGCTGTTTACGCGTCTGCGGGGTTATCTGGTGCTCATTTAAACCCTGCTGTTACCATCGCATTATGGAAATTCGCCTGTTTTGATGGCAAAAAAATCTTACCTTATATCATCTCACAAATGCTCGGTGCTTTTTCCGCTGCTGCGTTAGTCTATTTTTTATATAGAGATCTCTTTATTGCCACAGAAGCTGCACAAAATATCGTGCGTGGCGAAGGCGTTGGCTTTGCTGGAGTGTTCTCCACCTATCCAAATGAACATATTAGCGTATTCCAAGCCTTTATTGTTGAAGTGGTAATTACTGCCGTTCTAATGGTACTTATTTTAGCTTTAACAGATGATGGTAATGGTGTTCCAAGAGGTCCAATGGCACCATTACTCATTGGGTTATTGATTGCTGTTATTGGTGGAGCAATGGGACCTTTAACTGGTTTTGCAATGAACCCAGCCCGTGACTTTGGTCCTAAAATTTTTGCATTCTTAGCTGGTTGGGGAGACATCGCTTTCACTGGTGGTCGTGATATTCCTTATTTCCTTGTACCTATCTTTGGACCTATTGTTGGGGCTTTATTAGGTGGTTTTTTCTACACTCGTTTAATTGGTAAAAATTTACCTTGCAAATTATAACGTAACAATTTCTTTTTAATTAAGGTGATTCCTATGACAACAAAAAAATATATTATTGCTTTAGACCAAGGAACAACAAGTTCTCGTGCAGTATTGTTAGACAAAAATGCTAACATAGTTGAAGTTGCACAACGTGAGTTCACACAAATTTACCCACAAGCAGGCTGGGTTGAGCATAACCCAATGGAAATTTGGGCTAGCCAAAGCTCTACATTAAATGAATTGGTTGCTAAAGCAGGTGTAACTTCTGATGAGATTGCTGCTATTGGCATTACCAACCAACGTGAAACAACAATTGTTTGGGAAAAAGAAACTGGTAAACCAATCTATAATGCGATTGTGTGGCAATGTCGCCGTACTGCTGATTTTTGTTCAAAACTGAAAGAAGATGGACACGAAGAATATATTCGTAAAACCACAGGGTTAGTCGTTGACCCTTACTTCTCGGGTACAAAAGTAAAATGGATTTTAGATAATGTAGAAGGTGCTCGTGAGCGTGCTAAAAAAGGTGAATTACTCTTTGGTACTGTTGATACTTGGCTAGTTTGGAAATTAACTCAAGGTCGAGTTCACGTTACCGATTATACTAATGCATCCCGTACAATGATGTTTAATATTCATACAAAACAGTGGGATGACAAAATGTTGGAATTATTAGATGTTCCAAGAGAAATGTTGCCTGAAGTTAAAAATTCATCTGAAATTTACGGGCAAACTAACATCGGCGGTATGGGTGGTGTACGCATTCCTGTGGCAGGTATTGCAGGAGACCAACAAGCTGCGTTATATGGTCATTTATGTGTCGATGCAGGAATGGCAAAAAATACCTATGGTACTGGCTGTTTTATGCTAATGAATACAGGAGATAAAGCGGTTGAATCTAAAAATGGGCTATTAACGACAATTGCGTGTAATGCTAAAGGTGAACCTTGCTATGCCCTTGAAGGCTCTATCTTTATGGGTGGGGCATCTATTCAATGGTTACGCGATGAGCTAAAAATTATTCACGATAGCCGAGATTCAGAATACTTTGCGGTTAAAGTTCAAAGCTCAAATGGGGTTTATGTTGTACCTGCATTTACTGGCTTAGGGGCACCATATTGGGATCCTTATGCTCGTGGTGCTATTGTTGGGCTTTCTCGTGGTTCTAATCGCAACCACATAGTGCGTGCAACATTAGAATCCATTGCTTATCAAACACGCGAAGTTTTAGACGCAATGCAATCAGATAGCGGCGAAACACTAGAAACATTACGAGTTGATGGTGGTGCAGTAGTCAATAACTTCTTAATGCAATTCCAAGCAGATATTTTAAATGCAAAAGTTGAACGCCCAGTCGTGCGTGAAGTAACTGCATTAGGTGCAGCCTATCTAGCAGGGTTAGCAACAGGTTTCTGGGGAAGTTTAGAAGAGCTGCGTGGTAAAGCCGAAGTAGAAACAACTTTTATTCCTGATGGTGATGAAGAAAAACGTACTAGACGCTATAAAGGTTGGAAACGAGCAGTAAAACGTGCATTAGAATGGGAAAAAGAAGACGCTGAAGAATGATCTGACCCCAAAAAGTTAGACTGATTTAATTCAGGATTGAGTTCTATATTGTATAGGACTCAATCCTTTTAGGTGTAATGGACAAAATAACTGAGATTTTATAGATTACTATAAAAATATGATTAACTATTCCCTTGGAGCAACTTCTTCAATCGGTGCTTGACCTTCCAGTTCATCTGCCTTAGTTGGTTGAGTTTGCGGTGTATCCTTGCTTAGAGAGAGTGCGTCCCATACACTTGGTTTGGCTTCAACTACTGTACCGCCACTGGTGCAATAACGCTGACCTTTATCTTTCCAAACAGGGATTTGACGTGGGCTTGAACAATCCCAAGAGCCGTAGCTGTTAATCCCAACCCACTGTAAATTTGGGCTTTTTGGTAAAACGAAAGGCAATGGTGTGGTACGTTTTAAATACTCCTTATATACTTGCAATGCACCACTTGAACCTGTTAAGTGGGTATCGCTGTTATTATCTTTACCTAACCAAATTGTTGTTACATTTTCGCCATCAATGCCCACAAACCAAGTATCACGAGCATTGTTGGTTGTCCCTGTTTTACCTGCTAAACGGAGTTGAGCAAAATCATTTTGTAGGCTACGAGCTGTACCGCGTTCTACCACTTGTTGCATTGCATATAGGGTTTGAATAGCCGCTTCAGGCGGTAGGACTTGTGTGCTAACTTTATCTATATCTCGCTGTTGAATAACTTCACCAGTATGAGAAATAATCGCTTCAATGGTTGTAAGCGGTGTTTTTAACCCTGAATTTGCCAAGACTTGATAAGACTTAGTTACATCATAAGGTGAAATTGAATATGAGCCTAATAATGTAGCTGGATAAGGTGGAATTTCTGCACTATCCCAGCCCATTTCTTTTTGTTTAGCAATGACTTTTTTCAAACCGACTTTCATTCCAATATTAACCGTTGGAATGTTTAAAGAGCGAACAAGTGCGTCCATTAACATTACCGAGCCACTGAAACGGCGATCATAGTTGCGTGGTGACCAAGGCGGACTACCTTTGATCGTAATAGTAATTGGTTGGTTATTGATTGGGGTATTTAAACGGAATAAGTTCGGTTGAGCTAAACCAATCGCATAAATTGAAGGCTTAACTAATGAGCCGATCTGTCTTTTAGTTTGAATTGCACGGTTAAAGCCTGCAAATTGCGTTAGACGACCGCCCACCACCGCACGCACTTTTCCTGTTTTATATTCCGCAACAACAATCGCTGATTCTAAGTCTTTGATCTTCTTATTTTGTTCTTCAAGGCTTTCTAAACCGTTAATAACAGCTTGCTCCGCTGCACTTTGTTGTTTGTGATCCAAAGTGGTAAAAATTCTTGCCCCTGAAAGTAACGTCATATTATTTTCACCAAATTCCGTTTTTAGCTCAGTGGTTAATGTTTGCATAAATGCAGGTTGTTGGCGGTAAACACTGCCTTTTTCTTTAACACCTAATGGCTGTTGTACAAGAAAATCATATTCGGATTGAGTGATTTTTTGATGTTCTAGCAGAATTTTCAACACCACATTACGGCGTTCTAAGGCAAGTTGTGGATTTCGCCAAGGATTATAGAGAGAGGCCCCCTTCGCCATACCAACCAATAATGCCATTTGTGATAAGCTAATTTCTTGAATAGGTCGCCCAAAATAGAATTGGCTGGCAAGTGCAAAACCGTGAATTTGATAACTACCGTTTTGCCCCAAATAGATTTCATTTAGGTAGGTTTCAAGAATACGGTTTTTATCATAGCGAGCGTCTAAAATAATAGACATCAAGGCTTCGTTAATTTTACGTTCTAATGATTTCTCACTAGTCAAAAATAGATTTTTGACTAACTGTTGAGTGAGTGTACTTGCCCCTTGTACTGTTTTTCCTGCTTGGTAGTTTGTTACCAAAGCTCGCACAATACTTAAAGGGCTAATACCATTATGTTCATAAAAACGCTTATCTTCGGTCAAAATTAGCGTATCTATCAGTAAACTAGGATAATTATGCAGATGCAAAGCCTGACGCTCTTCATCATTATCAGAATGTAGCATTGCGATCAGTTTTGGATCTAAACGAAATTCATCAATCTGCTTACGCTGAATAAGATCTTCTATCGCCACCAGTTTATTATCTATAAACCGCATACGCAGTACACGTTGAGCTTCCGGTGTTTCAGGAAATGGAAAGGCTCGGCGAAGTAACACTAGAGTGTTGCCATCAATTTTAAAATCGCCAGGTGTAACAATATTAGAGACTTCACGATAGCCATTATGAAGTAAGAGTAGCTTGGCTTGTTCTAAATCTAAGTTATCGGATAATTTAATACTTTCAATTCGAGAATAAACTTCAGCAGGTAATTGCCAAATCTGTCCTTCCATTTTAGAACGGATTTTACTGTCTAAATAAATACCATAAATTCCCACACAACAAGCCCCAAGTACTGAGAGCTTAAAGAGCGTTGGAATAATATATGCTTTACGTTTAGGTTTTTCTGGTTGTTCTGTTTCTGGCAAATTTGACATTGTAATGTTATCTATAAAAATTAAGCGGTGTGATTTTACAAGAATTTTGCAAAATCGTACCCTATCAAATCAATTATTTTTGATTTTATTGCAAATTTGCTTGACCATAGGGAATTTAGGGTAAATGATATAGCGGTATTGGTCACTCATTTTAAGTTATGGAGTTATGATTATGTCTGAACAACCTTACATTCTTGTGATTAATTGCGGAAGCTCTTCCCTTAAGTTTTCAATTATCAACCCTGTAAATGAAGAAAGTTTATTATCAGGATTAGCAGAATGCCTGCTCTTACCCGAAGCAAAAATCAGTTGGAAATATCAAGGCGAAAAACATCAAGCCCCCTTACCTGAAAAAGCAAACCATACTGATGCCCTTCAATTTATTACTGAACAAATTCTCATTCATTATCCTGAACTTAAACAACGAATTAAAGCCATCGGACACCGAGTTACACACGGTGGTGAAAAATACTCCCAACCGACTATTCTTACCCCATCAGTACTTGATGATTTAGCTGCCTTAGCTGAACTTGCCCCATTACACAACCCTGCTAATGTAACGGGAGTAAAAGCAGCACAAGTCGCTTTCCCTCATCTAAAAGAAAAAAATGTAGGCGTATTTGATACAGGTTTCCACGCCACTTTACCACCCCAAGCCTATTTGTATGCATTACCGATTTCCTACTATGAAAAATACGGTATTCGACGCTATGGTTTCCACGGTATTAGTCATTACTATATTGCTTATAAAACGGCAGAATATTTAGGTAAGCCACTTGAAGATTTGAATATGATCAGTTGTCATTTAGGCAACGGTGCATCAATTACAGCAATAAAAAATGGACAAAGTATTGATACTTCAATGGGGTTTACACCTTGTGAAGGGCTAGTAATGGGAACTCGCAGTGGAGATGTTGATCCTGCATTATTGATTTATTTAAAACAAAAGCTCAATCTCTCTACACAAGAAACAAGCGATCTTATCAACAAACAATCTGGCTTACTCGGATTAACCAACGGAAGTAGTAGCGATTTCCGTTACATCACAGAGAATTATGCCAAAGATAAATACTGCCAAATTGCATTAGATGTGTACATTCACCGCCTTGTAAAATATATTGGTTCTTATGCAGTATTGCTAGATAACAAACTTGATGCCATCGTATTTACTGGTGGAATTGGCGAAAACTCAGAACTCGTACGCCGTTTAGTGCTTGAGAAATTAACCATTCTAGGTTTTGAACTCGATCAAGAGCGTAATTTAGCTGCACGTTTCGGACAAAGTGGCAAAATTACCTCTGAGCAATCTCAGCACTCTGCCTATGTGATCCCAACAAATGAAGAGCTAGTTATTGCAAAATATACAGCGAGTTTTATTTAGGTGTCTGAAAGTATTTCTTGGTGAAATTTATCAATTAGTGCCGTAAAACTACCTATAAAGTGTTACTTTGTGTGATTTGTTGTAGGAGAATAAACAACTCAATACAAGATATTTATTTTTAATTACGTTAAAAAATCGTTATATTAGTCAGGCTTTTAAAGCATCAACCCATTTAATTTTGATGAAGGATAGATTATGACTCAAATTACATTAGGCGGAAACCCGATTGAAGTAGCGGGTACATTTCCAGCAAAAAATGCAACTGTTGAAAATTTTACTGTAGTAAATAATGGTTTAGAGACTGTTGCATTAGCAGATTTTGCAGGAAAACGTAAAGTATTAAACATCTTCCCAAGTATTGATACGGGTATTTGTGCAACGTCTGTACGAGTATTCAACCAAAAAGCAGCAGAGCTAAATAATACTGTGGTGCTTTGTATTTCAGCGGACTTACCTTTTGCACAAGCTCGTTTCTGTGGTGCAGAAGGGATTGCCAATGTTCAATCACTATCAACTTTCCGTAATAAAGAACTACACTCTCAATTAGGTGTTGATATTGCAACAGGGCCTTTAGCAGGTTTAACGGCTCGTGCTGTGATCGTACTAGATGAAAATAACACCGTTTTACACAGTGAATTAGTGCCTGAAATCAAACAAGAACCAAACTATGATGCAGCATTAGCAGTGCTTTAAAGATATCTAATATAAAGCGGTTAGATCTTTGCAACAATTTGCAATAATCTAACCGCTTTATTTATTCAAGCTAATATAACGATGTTGTCGTTACAGTAAGATACTTGAGAATAATAAACCGAAGCCTAAGCAGAATGCCATACTTAATAAGCCTGGTAACATAAAGCTGTGGTTGAAGATATATTTCCCGATTTTCGTTGTACCTGTACTATCGAAGTCAATAGATGCAATGATTGGTCCGTAGTTTGGAATAAAGAAGTAACCATTTACTGCAACAAATACCCCAATTAAAACAGGTGCTGGGATACCTAGTGCCACAGCGATTGGGAATAATGTCGCAACCGTTGCACCTTGGCTATTTACTAATACAGAAAGAACAAACAGAGCAAAGGCAAACGCCCAAGGTGCTGCTTCTACTAATCCTTGAACCATTCCTTTTACTTCTGTCATATGACCTTGCATTAAAGTATCACCTAACCAAGCAATACCAAAGATAGCAATCACCGCACGCATACCTGCGTGGAATACAGAACCTTGAGTAATTTCATTTCCGTTTGGTTTGCAAATTAAGATAATTAACGCACCAACTGCTAACATTACGATTTCAATTGTATGTGCCATTCCCATTGGTTTTCCATCAAATACTGGACGAAGTGATGGAATAGCCCCCATTACAACAACAAGTAACGCACCGAATAAGAATAAGCCCACTGATGTTTTTGCAGTTGATTTAATTTCGATAGTTTCTGGGTTAGTACCTGCGTGGTTTAATTTTACATACTCAGGATCTTGTAATAAACGTTGATAATGAGGGTCATCTTTTAACTCTTTACCCAATTTATTAACGATTAAACAAGCACAAAATAAACCTAGAATAGTAGCAGGAATTGTTACGCCTAATACGCTACCTAATGTAATGCCTTGTGGCTCAAGGTACGCAACCACAGCAACTACAGCTGCAGCAATCGGACTTGCCACAATCGCAAATTGAGAGGCAATTACTGCCATTGAAAGTGGACGCTCTGGACGAATACCATTATGGCGGCTTACTTCTGCAATAACAGGTAATACAGAATAAGCAACGTGCCCTGTACCAGCAAGAACCGTAAATGTCCAAGTTACTGCTGGGGCAATAAATGTAATATATTTAGGATTACGACGTAAAATATTGGTTGCGATTTTGATCATATAATCTAAACCACCAGCCGCTTGCATTGCAGCGGCGGCAGAAACTACTGCCATAATCATCAACATTACATCAATAGGTAAACCTGCTGGTTTTAACCCAAAGCCAAAAGATAAGATAGCTAAGCCAACACCGCCCATTACTCCAAGACCGATGCCGCCAATTCGTGCACCAATCAGAATACAAAGTAATACAACGGCAAATTGAAGAAGAAACATTGCGGACATAATTGCTCCATTGTAATTTTCAAAAAAAAACTTCATACTGACGAAAAATTCTAGCGATAATTCGCCCCTTCCCAATAGAAAGGCGAGCAATATATCAATAAATAAATATAATCGCTATAACTCAGATCAATAAAAATTTCTAATTATAGGAAAATATATGCAATTTTCTAAAATGCACGGTTTAGGTAATGACTTTATGGTCATTGATGGCGTTACGCAGAACGTTTATTTAACGGAAGACATTATCCGTAAATTAGCTGATCGCCATCGTGGCGTTGGCTTTGATCAACTCTTACTGGTTGAACCACCTTATGATCCTGATTTGGATTTTCACTATCGTATTTTCAATGCAGATGGAAGTGAAGTCTCTCAATGTGGTAATGGTGCGAGATGTTTTGCTCGTTTTGTTACATTAAAAGGGCTGACTAATAAATCAGATATTGGTGTAAGTACCGCCAAAGGCAAAATGGTATTGAGCCTAAAAGAAAATGGAAAAATTACAGTCAATATGGGCGAGCCAATTTGGGAACCTGCTCAAATTCCATTCACTGCTAATAAATTTGAAAAAAATTATATTCTTCGTACCGCTATTCAGACCGTATTGTGTGGCGTGGTTTCAATGGGTAATCCACACTGCGTGTTGCAAGTTGAAAATATTGAAACGGCTAACGTAGATGAATTAGGTCCGTTACTGGAAAGCCACGAACGTTTTCCAGAACGTGCCAACATTGGTTTTATGCAAGTCATTAACCGCAATCACATTAAACTGCGTGTTTTTGAACGTGGAGCAGGTGAAACTCAAGCTTGTGGTAGTGGTGCTTGTGGTGCTGTCGCTGTCGGTATTATGCAAGGATTGTTAGATAATCAAGTACAAGTGGATTTACCTGGTGGTTCACTTAATATTGAATGGAATGGCGAAGGTACGCCACTTTATATGACTGGCGATGCAGTGCATATTTATGATGGTCATATTTACTTATAGGTGTAATGGGT
The DNA here is from genome assembly GCF_053654055.1 of Ursidibacter sp. B-7004-1. Lineage (NCBI taxonomy): Bacteria > Pseudomonadati > Pseudomonadota > Gammaproteobacteria > Pasteurellales > Pasteurellaceae > Ursidibacter > Ursidibacter sp. B-7004-1. Next base: position 44,159 of record NZ_JBSIUP010000018.1, read on the forward strand.
AAATAAGCAACTA
>NZ_JBSIUP010000019.1:0-43778 GCF_053654055.1 Ursidibacter sp. B-7004-1
ATTTTTAAAGAACAAATTAAAGTGGTCGGCGAGATAGGATTTGAACCTACGACCCACTGGTCCCAAACCAGTTGCGCTACCAAGCTGCGCTACTCGCCGTCAATTATACTTTCGTATATTAAATGGGGTGGCTAATGGGATTCGAACCCACGACAACTGGAATCACAATCCAGGGCTCTACCAACTGAGCTATAGCCACCGTCGTTTTGAATATTGCATTTGCTCTGGCGCGCTCGACAAGATTCGAACTTGCGACCTTTGGCTCCGGAGGCCAACGCTCTATCCAACTGAGCTACGAACGCGTTATTTAGTGTAGTGCGTCGCAACGGAGGCGTATATTAGAGATTTCAGACTTTCTTGTCTAGCACTTTTTGAAAATATTTTTTTATATGCTTTTAATTTATTCAAAATGTTTACTAATTATCAAAATTGACGATTTTATAGCTTATTTACCACATAATAATAAGCATACTTAAATAATCTTATTTGCCTTTTCCAACGAGTTGGTTGGTGCAATAATCGATATAGCCACTCCAAGCCCATTTTTTGCCAAATAAGTGGAGCTCGTTTTACCTTGCCAATAAAGACATCATAACTTCCCCCCACTCCCATATAGAGTGCATTTGGGTACTCGCTTTGCATCTTTTGTATCAATAACTCTTGTTTAGGTGAGCCTAACGCCACAGTAATCAGCTTCGCACCACTTCGCTGAACACGCTCAATCAACTCTCTTTCTTCGGTAGATGAAAAATAGCCATCTTGCTGCCCGACAATATTTACACCTATTGCACTCAATCTTGCAGAAGTTTCAGCTAAAGTTACCGCTTCACTGCCAATTAAAAAAACAGGTACAGCCATTTCAGCAGACTTTCGCATTAGTGCCAACCACAAATCAGCTCCTGCAATTCGTTCAATATGCCGATACTGCGGATATTTTTTATGGATAGATTTCACTATGCTAATCCCATCAGCATAATTATATTCAGAGGCTTGAATTAACTGACGTAATCGTCTATCTTCTTCACTTAATACTATTTTTTCAGCATTTATCGCCACCAAACGCCCTGTTCTTATCTCGTTCTTTGAGAATAGGTACTCCACCAATGCCGTTTGTGTTGGTACAGCTAAAATTTCAATACCCCGAATATTCACTTTATCCACTATGTTTATCCCTTATCCCCATTTTCACGAAGAGATAAGCTCCCCCACTAACTATGCCAAAAACAAAACTAAAGAAACAAAAGCGTGAAACAAAAGCATCCCCCCCCTCACGCACTAGCACAATTAAATTAAAGATATTCCCCAAGCAGTAGGCTTGAATAAGTGCAGATGGAAATGTTTGAAATAGCCTATCGAATAATTTAATTAAACACCCAATGCTACTCATTCCAATAACGATCAAAGGGTATCCCCCCATAATATAAAATGAACCAAGTAATGTAGGGGAAATTGCAAGTCCTGACTGATTCCCCAATATCACTTTGGTGAAGTAATTAGCACTATTCCACACAATATCAGGGCGATCTTGCCATAAACTTTGAGGAATATAGACATAAAAGTCCCGAATAATTGGCATTAAGCCTTGATATTCAATCTCACTGGATAATATGCGTGCCCAATTTTCCCAAGGCGAAAAAGTATCACGCGTTAAATAGAGAAAAGTAAACCACGCTTCTTTACCATTCACATCTAAGCCATACCGCATTAACGCAAGAAAAAACATTACCACCACACCACCAATTGCGGTAAAGAATAGGGAAGATAATCTAAGGTAGCCTTGATACAACCCAACCAATATAAATAGCATTACAGCTAAAGCGATATTGGCTCGAGTCCCCCCTACTGCAAAATAAGTGAGCAGACCGAAACTTACGCCACAAAATAATAACAACCACCAACGCGTTTTATTTGGTTTCAAAAAATAGAAAATCAGCAAAGCAGGTAATAAAAAATAGAAAAAGCGTTTGAGCGCTACGCCACTTACTAATGATGAAAATATTTGGCTATACTTTTCCAAACGAAATAACAGTAACCCGTTCAAATAAATAAAATAACCAAGGCTTATCACAGCAACTGTTGCCAACAAATAAGCGGTAAGATTAGCGTGTTTTTTTGCAAATGTAGAAACCTTAACCGAATGTTTCACTTTTACATTTTGCTTATTAAAGACGTAGTGGTAACCGCCCCAGTAAATCCCATACCCCAAACTTGCCCAAAGCAATGCCATAAACAGTTGTTCAGGTGGTGTAATATCGGCATTAAAATAGACTTTAAGCAATAATGAAATCGGGTAGCCTGCAAAAAATGTAACTACATAGATTAAACTAAAAAGAGAATGAAACGAAAATCCTTGCTGTACATAGCTCCGATAAATAACAGTGAATATACCACTTGTGGCAACCACATAAAAAATTGTTAATAACATATATTCCGTCATTTCTGCCAACTTAGCTATATTTGCAAAAAATAAGCATAATATTACCGCTTATAACGCCCAAAACGAGTGATTTCTTGCAAATTCTCTAACCAATAACGCTGATAATTTGGAGGAAAAAAGGCAATCCGCTGTTTATCACAATCCCCCAACTGATCTGCTACTTCCTTGATTTTCTCTACTGAACATTTCCCCATTTCCATAAAAGGAACGCTCTCTTGTTGCATATCTAGCCTAAATGGATTATTAGGGTGCAATAACACAGGAATATTCATTGCAGTTAATAGGCAAATTGTGCCTATCCCTTGTTGCCGTTCAAATAAGAAACAGCCCATATCGCAATCTTTCAACCAAGCTAAATAAGCGTGATAGTCCAATTTTTCAGTTAAAAGCGTAATGTTTTTTTCAGGGAATAACGCTAAAGCCTGTTGTCGCACCTGTTCAATATAGGCGTGATTGTTGGCAGGATACCCCATCGGTAAAATAATTTGTACCTTTGCTCCAAATGTTTGCTGAATATATTGTAGTGCTAGACAATGCTGATTAGCACGATCACCCGAATTTCCGACTAAAATCGTCAATGGCTTTTCTGTTTGATTCGCTGTTGATGATGGCAACACTTGGGGCATTTTAGTCGGGAAATAGACTAAGCGATCTTGTTCTGAGCTACGGTTAAGTTGCCGATGAGCATAATCTAAATCCCCTTTTGTCGCCCAAATTCGCCCGATTTTTTGCTGTGCTAGGCGGCGTAAAGGATAAAGCAATTTAAACCGCCAATCCGTTGATTGTTGATATAAATCTGCTCCCCAAACGTGCCAAATACAACGATAAGCGGGGAGTTTCCCCCATAAAATGGCAAACCATATTCCCCAATTAAATTGCCCGTGTAATAAAAAATAAGCATCTGCTTGCGATTTAGCGAATGCTAATACCGCTTGGGTTAATGCTTTTTTGTTTGGAAAAACACTAATCGGTAAATTGGAATATTTAGTTGCAAGATCTTCTTGGCTTACCACATAAAAAGAGTGCTTTTGGTTTTGCTCACTCTTTTCAGCTAATTTTAGCCATAAATCATCATTGAAAAAGCGTAATAAACTATGGTTATGATGGGGAATATCCGCCCCTAAAATATGCAATAGGTTACTCATTTGGGTTCATAAAAAAATCTAACACCGCATCAATCACTTGGGTAATTTCATTATCGGTTAAGTTAAAAAAGAGTGGCAAACGAAGGAGTTTTTCGCTCTCTTGCGTGGTATAGCAATCTTCGCCAACAAAAGTACCCCAATGTTGCCCTGCTGGGCTTGAATGTAAAGGCACATAATGAAAGACTGCTAATATCCCCTTTTTGTTCAAATGTTCAATCAACGCTGAACGTTGTTGCTTATCTGCCAATTTGAGATAAAAGAGATGACCATTTGGCTGACAAGCGGTCGGAATATGGGGTAATTTTACCAACCCTTTTTCCGCCAACGGTATCAATGCGGTGTAATAACGTTGCCACAATGCTAAACGGCGTTGGTTGATTTGAACTGCTGACAATAATTGTGCATATAAATAAGCCGCTTGTAATTCAGACATTAAAAAACTTGAGCCAAGTTCTCGCCAAGTATATTTATCCACTTGCTTTTGAAAGAATTGCTTACGATTTGTACCTTTTTCTCGAATAATCTCAGCACGTTCAATCAATTTCGCATCATTGATAACAATCGCACCACCTTCGCCACCTGCCGTATAATTTTTGGTTTCGTGAAAACTATAACAGCCAATATGCCCAATTGTGCCTAATGGTTTATTTTGATAACTCGCCATTACGCCTTGTGCTGCATCTTCCACCACCCACAACTGATGTTTTTCTGCTATCGACATAATTCTCTGCATTTCACAAGCCACGCCAGCATAATGCACCACAACAATCGCTTTCGTTTTTGCTGTAATCGCTTGCTCAATTTTGCTTTCATCAATATTCATCGTATCAGGGCGGATATCCACAAAGATAATTTTCGCCCCCCTGAGTGCAAACGCATTTGCCGTAGAAACAAAGGTATAACTTGGCATAATGACTTCATCGTCAGGCTGAATATTCAATAACAGTGCCGACAGCTCAAGGGCATCAGTACAAGACGGCGTAAGCAATACACGCTCTGCTTGAAAACGCTGCTCAAGCCATTGCTCACATAAACGGGTAAAACGTCCATCTCCCGAAAGCCTACCACTTGTGATAGCCTGCTGAAGATATTCAATTTCTGTGCCAACAACGGGCGGTTTGTTGAAGGGGATAATCGGATATTCCTTTTATATAACTAAATTTCGCCTATTCTAAGCGAACAATAGCAAAATGAAATCAATAATTTAAATTTAGAGCAGAATTAAGACTGAAATTCTTTGAGTAAGGCTAATAACATTAGTAGATTGGATAACGCTATAATTTTGAGCTGTATATCCAAATCTTGATTGACTATGCAGATTTTTTATGCCATAAAATGCATACTATTCGTATCATTTATTTCTATCACATTTTATCACCTTATGCTCTAGGAGTTTTTATGAAGCTAACCAAGATCGCTCTTGCATTTTTCACCGTCGCAAGTATCACCGCTTGCAGTGGGTCGAATAAAGAAGCTGAAGCACCTAAAAATGAACAACCTGTAGTCGAAAAATCACAATCAGTTTACAAAAAGGGAGATGGTAAAACCTCACTCTCTTATATTGCCGATGAGAAAAAAGAACTCACCGCAAATACAAAATATGGATTTTTTAAATTAAATAGTTTTGTCAACAATGCTAATGATGCTATTAGACGCATTGAAGTAAATGGCAAAGATTTCACTAAGCTCGCTGAAAATCTGTTTTTAGTTGATGAGAATCTTGAATTAGGTTTAGCTGATTACAAAATTACCTATAATGGCAATTACGAAAGATTTACAAAACGTATCTACAACCAACCTTATTCAATTAATACTATCACTATACATAGTGGAAATTGGGGAAAAGGACAACCTTGGGTAGAAAATATGTCAGGAATCAATCCTGATCCAAAATCAATAGAAGCATTTGAGAAAGCAGGAAATGTTTTCACCTATAAAGGCAAAGCGTTCACTATGGATCAAGATGCTAAATTTAGCTATACCGTAGATTTTGGTAAGAAAGTCGGAAGTGGTCAAATCACAGGACTAAATTATGGCGATAAAACTGCGAAAGATACTATCCATCTAAAAGAAGCTGCTTTGACAGATGTTAAGCTCTCAAATTTAGAGAAAAATATTCCCGAAATTCCTGCACAATACAAAGATCCAAACACGCCTATCGGATTCCGTGGTAAGACTGATTTAGCGGGTAATAATACTTATTTACTGGAATTAAAAGGCCCAAATGCAGAAGAAGTCATCGGTACAATTCTAAAAGAGGATAAAGATTACGCAGTTTATAGCCCAACTCAAGATTGGAACAACACAACTGAATTTAATGGTCGTGTTGCGATTGCAGGTTGTCGTGATTCTGAACTTTGCCAATAACTATAACGAGGGCATCGCACCGATGCCCAATTTTCCAAAAATCGTTACTATCTATTTCTTTATATTTTAATTGGTTACACTTTATGAAATTTCTCAAACTCAAAACATTACTACTATCAAGCTGTTTATTACTAACATCTTGCTCTGTATTACAATCACTATATCCACTTCCAACAGCACAAATTCCAGAACAATTTGCAGGCACTTGGACAGATAAGAAAAAACCAAGTACCGCTTACTGTTATCCACAAACAGATAGTCCCAAACACGCTATTTGGGTTATCAAACCTAATGAAAACCTTATATTCGTAGTTGGTTTTGAAATGTTTGAAATACTTGGATACTATTCGTATTCGCCAACAGAATTTGCCGCAAAAGCTAAAGAAATCATTGAAGAGGACGAGCCCGAAACCTATCGAGATATTTCAGTGAAATTACTAAATAAAAATACGATTCAAATTAATGGTAAAACTTACTACCGCTGTCCTAAATCCCCTTACTAACTATTGATGGAGTAAAATATGAAAAAACTTATCCTACTATTACTAGTTTTATCCGCAAATGCTTGGTCTATGCCATCTTATGAATTTTATGAAGAATTTGCTAAATCAGGGAATCAGAACCCCTTGCATGAAATTCTAAAAAAGGATAAACCAAATGGTACTTTTCTAGGAAATGATATGACAGTCTATAAATTTAACTTACCTAGAAATTTAAAAAATGCAAGTTTCTTTAAGAAAAACTTCAAAGAACAGATATTCGACAATCATTCACTGGAAACAACTTGGGGATTTGAGATGAAAGTTCCAAATCATTTTTCAATGTCTTTCGGTGAATTAGTTCTATTTACTAGAAATAATTTTTATAAGGCTTTTAACCTAAATTCCGATGTAGTAAAAATTACTCAAATGAAATATTCATGCACAGAATCCGATGATGAATCATTCTATGAGATGACTCTACAAAACAATCAAAAACTATACCTGATAGTCGGGGTAGTAGGTAACGATAGTAAGTTCCCATTCACATCTATTGATTTTTACAATGAACTTGTAACTTGTAGAGACTTGGATCGGGGAGAGGCAGAGAAAAAATTTGGCAATCCGAAATTTAAATAGCATCAAAGCCTAGCTTCCGCTAGGCTTTACTTTTTCTCCGTAAACCAACTGATCCAAGCTCACATTCAATGCCTGTGCTATTTGAACTAAGTTAATCACAGAAATATTGCGTTCAGCACGCTCCACCATACCAATATAGGTACGGTGCAAATTAGCTTTTTCAGCAAGCTCTTCTTGTGATAATCGATTACGGACGCGTTCCAGTTTAATCGCTAGTCCTAGTTGCTTTAAAATAAGCGTACGTTGTTCTTTGTTCATAGCCTGTTACTTTATAAAAGTCACTCACCACAAACCACATACGATATATAGCAAAAATAATAAAAAAGATGGTATTTTTCAGATGATATTAGGATATTTTTGCCGAGAAAAAAATCGGCACAATTTCAATAAAAAGTCCAAAACATCGAGCGTTTCTTTCGCAAGACATTGTACGTTGATGCGGTGTGTACCAAGTTCCAATCTAATGAAAAAATAGTCAAAAAAAGGGGATCGTAAATAGAGTTTCTCGTATTTATCACAAATGCGATGAGCTATTTCAAATAAATCATCCACCAATGTTTCGCTTTGTAAATCAATATCTAACAAAAATAGACTAAGACATTGATCCTCAGATTCTCGTACAACATAAAGCCGTTGATTACGCACAAAGGCAAAAAAGCTATCTACGGTTTGAAATAGCTGTTTTTCAGCAATCACTGCTGAAATCGTATCCATATAGATGTGACTAAGCCCCCAGTAAATTATATCACTAGGAAGCTTTTCTTTAGGGATATCAATGGAATATGCTGATTTTGAATGAGACATTGTGTGATTCCTTCTATTAAGATAAACCACCTGCAGAAATAAAAATACCCCTACAAGATAATTTACCGAGTTCTCGCCTTAAAAATTATCTCAAAGGGGCTATTAATAAATTTACAAATAAAAAACGGTGCTGTCAATCCATTGACAGTAGAAAAAATTTTACCCTATTCTGTTTGACCAATCGTATTTTTATGCTACAAAATTAAAGTATTTAGTCTAATAAACAGACAAACAATAAAACCAACAATTAACCGCCACAATTTTTGCCCCCAGCGTTTGATATAGTCCTATCGCTTGGGGGTTATTTAATTGTGTCGTGATTTCAAGCATCGTGGCATTTTGGGCTTTTGCTTGCAAAATAGCTGAATGAAGTAACCGCTTGCCAACGCCTTGTTGCTGATGTTCAGGGGAAACCGCAAGTAAACCAATTTTAGCTTGTTCACCATTATATCGAAGGCTAACAGCCCCTTGTAATTCGCCATTTTGCTCGGCGACTAAACAGAGATCGTCAAATTCCCCTTTCACCGCATTTTCGATCCATTGCTGATAAAAACGTTGATTTTCCGCTTGAGTAAAATATGGCGGACGAAATCGGCTATTTGGGAAAGCGGTTGCCACTAACGATTTCAACGTTGGCAGATCTTGTGCAGTTGCCAATCGACAACTTGGAAAAGCGGTGAGATCTTTCGTATATTTTGCAAGATCTAATTGAAAGATCATCTCCCCTTGTACAAAGCGGAAACCTTGTGCTTGTAGAAAATCTATTTTAGCGAGATCGCCACTCGGAATGTTAGCTTGGTATAAAATATTCCCACTCGTTGCTTGATGAAAATGGGGAATATTTATATCTTTTGTAGGGATCAACTCATCAAGATAAATTTGATAAATTTCACGCCCGAAAAAATCGCTTTCCCATTGATTTCGTTCTATTCTCATTGCCAAATCCCTTTACAATCCACAACCCAAGTCTGTGTAGGTTTAAGCATTTTAAAAGGTTGATGATCTACGAGTAGAACTACAATATCTGCTTGCTGTAATGCGATTACGTAATCAACTAGCTCTGCTTTATTTTGGAGATTTTCTGGCAAAACCTGAATATGTGGTTCAACCACCAAAACTTTCCCACGATGCCAGTCCGCAAGGGTTTGAGTAATTTGCAGTGCTGGACTTTGTCTAAGATCGCCCACATCGGCTTTAAATGCCAAACCAAAGCAAGCAATGGTAAGTTCGCTAGGCTTGCAATTTTTTGCTGTTGCACACTCCGCCACTGTGGCTTTCACTTTCTCAATTACCCAGTTCGGTTTCTGCTCATTAACAAGGCGAGCCATTCGGATCAACCTTGCTTGCGTTGGAGCTTGTGCCACGATAAACCAAGGATCGACCGCAATACAATGTCCGCCAACACCTGCCCCTGCTTGCAAGATGTTCACTCGTGGGTGGCGGTTTGCCAAACGAGTAAGCTCCCACAGGTTAATATCAAGCTCATCACAAATCATTGATAGCTCATTAGCAAAAGCAATATTGACATCTCGAAAGCTATTTTCTGTCAGTTTACACATTTCTGCAGTGCGAGCGTCTGTTGCAATACATTCCCCTTTTGCAAAAGATTGATATAAAGCCACCGCTTGTTTGGCAGAATAAGCATCTAGCCCACCAATAATGCGATCATTTTCAATCAGTTCTTGCATAATTCGGCTAGGAAGCACTCGTTCTGGGCAATATGCAATCGCAATATCAGGCTGTTCTGCTTGTTCTTGCTTATCCGTTGGAAAAGATAAATCTGGGCGTGCGGTTTTCAACCATTGTGCTATTTGTTCGGTAGTCCCAACAGGTGATGTGGATTCTAAAATAACCAAATTCCCGTTCGTTAAAACAGGTGCAATATTTTGTACCGCTTGTTGAATATAGCTCAAATCAGGCTGATATTCCGCTTTAAAAGGTGTAGGCACTGCAATAATGAAAGCATCTGCTGGCGGAATTTTTTCCGTTGCAAAAAATTGCCCAGAACTGACCGCTTGCGACAAACTTTCGGCTAATTGTGGTTCTTGAATATGTGGCGTACATTGATTGACGGCGTTCACAATCTCAGGGTTAATATCAACCCCAATCACCTTTTTACCTGCTAAAGCAAAAGCAACTGCGGTTGGTAAGCCGATATAACCTAGCCCAATTACTGCGACTGTTTCAATATTTCCCATTATGTTACTCTTTCAATTCTTTCAAAATTTGAACAATTCGCTCACAAGCTCGCCCATCGCCATAAGGATTATTCGCTTGACTCATTGCATTATAAGCATCTTTATTCGTCAGTAGCTGATGAACTGTCTCAATAATTTGAGCTGAATTGGTACCAACTAATTTTGCTGTGCCTGCTTCAATCGCTTCAGGGCGTTCTGTCATTTCTCTCATTACCAACACTGGCTTATTTAATGCTGGAGCTTCTTCTTGAATACCGCCAGAATCTGTGAGAACTAAATAGGCTTTTTCCATTAAATAGATAAATGAAAGGTAATCTTGCGGTTCGAGCAAAAAGAGATTTGGAATATTCGCCAATCGCTGTTTTACGGGTTCACTCACATTTGGATTTAAATGTATAGGATAGACAATTTGTACCTCAGAATGTTGATGTGCAATCTCCGCTAATGCGTGACAAATTTGTTCAACACCTTGCCCAAAACTTTCTCGGCGATGAAGCGTAACTAAAATCAGTTTTTTCTGCTTATCAAGAAAAGCAAACTGCTGTGTAAGCAGTTGTACAAGCGGTGGGTTTTGCTGAATTTTTTGCAATGCCAAAAAAAGTGCATCAATCACTGTATTGCCTGTTACCCAAATATGCTTGGCATTTTTACCTTCTCGACATAAATTTTGCTTTGCGGTTTCCGTTGGGGCAAAGTGATATTGAGCCAAAACACTAGTTAAAGCTCGGTTCGCTTCTTCAGGATAAGGAGAAAAGAGATTGTTCGTGCGTAAGCCTGCTTCAATATGCCCTACTGGAATTTGCTGATAATAACAGGCTAATGATGCCGCAAAGGTAGTGGTTGTATCGCCGTGAACCAGCACTAAATCAGGCTGAACTTGGCTAAAAATGGCTTTTAGTGCTGTCAGAATTTCAACGGTAGTATCCGTTAAGTCTTGCCCTGATTTCATTATATCAAGGTCAAAATCAGGCACTATGTCAAATAAACGCAAGACAGAATCAAGCATTTGACGGTGTTGTCCTGTAACACAAACCTGCGTGAAAAAAGCACCGTCTTGCTGTAATAATTTAACAAGTGGTGCCATTTTAATGGCTTCTGGTCGTGTGCCTATTACAACCAAAATATGACGTTTTAACATTATGCAGACTGGCGTCCTACACGAGAAAAACCGATAAAAAATAGTGCTAACAACAAGCCAATCACACCACCACACAATGCCCAATATATTTGGTTTTGTGCTTGAGCCTTTTTAACCGTTACACTTTGGGTAATTCGGTAAGGGACAAGTTTATCATCTAACGGCTGAACAGCTCGCATTAGATTTAGTTTTCCATTCCAATCTTGTTGAGCAATTTGCTCACCTTGTAATACTGCTCCAAGTTGATTTTCTGCTGAAAATTTTACCTGTTGGAATAAAATTTTCCATTTGGTAATCAACTCGCCATTTAAGCTCTCTCGTGCTTTTGCACCTGCAAATTGAATATAATCATTCAATAAAACCTTAGCCTGCTCTGCATTTTCCCAAGTAAAAGTAACGTTACTTCTATCACTATATTTTGAAAAGATAGATGTAAATCCTTCAATAAAATGTGGCAATACTGCTTCAACAAGCTGTTTATGATCAGAAGCGTATTTTTTAACAATATCGTGCTGTGCTAAAAAAGTCGTTAATACATTTTGAGAAGATAAATTAAGCAAAAATTCTTGATAGACACTATGTGTTAAGCGTCTCTCACTCTTGCCTTGTAAAAAATCATAGGTGGTTGCGAGGGCGTAATAATTTCCCAAATCTTGCACTACGGGTTCTTCTAATTTAACTTCTGCCTGCCATTGTTCAGATTGAAATTCAGACGACTTCCAACCAATAGCACTCCCAATTAACGTCAATAAAATTAAGATAAATAGACTTTGGGAAAGTAGCCCTAGCCGATTAAATCGGGTGGGCTGTCTTTTTGTTTCTAATTCGAGTTCCATTTTGTTTTTGCTCCGATATAAATTTTAGTTACTCTGTTTTCTACGCAGTCGGCGTTTATGACGGCGAACAAAACGGGTAATTCGCCACGCGTGTACAATAGAGTAAGAATATAAGAAAAATAAGGCAATAAAGCAGATAAACATTACCCACTGGTTCCAGTAGTAAATCTCGCCTAATACACCAAAGGTTGTACAAAGTGCTGCACCGAATGTAATTACCGCCAAGGCTTGACGAGATGTTAGCCCTGCTCGCATCATTAAATGGTGAATATGTAAGCGGTCTGGACGGAATGGACTTTTACCTTTACGCAAACGGCGGAAAATAATGGCAACCATATCAATTAACGGTACGGCAATTAACCATAAGCCTGTAATTGGGCTAATGGCGTGTCCTTGCCCTTGTGTACTCAAGAGCAAAATCCAAATCATTGTAAAGCCGATTAAGGTACTCCCTGAATCTCCCATAAAGACTTTCCATTTCGCCCCAAAAACACTCAAGTTAAACATCGCATAAGGCAGAAGGACTAACAACAAGCCAAAACACCAATAAGCTAACGTATATTGCTCATCAAGCCACATAAGAATACCAATACCTGCAAAACTTACCGAAGAAAGCCCCGCTAATAGTCCATCAATACCATCAATCATATTAAACGCATTGATAATCGCAATAGTGATAAATACCGTTAATACAACCCCAACAGCACCAAGCTCTAAGCTAAAAGGAGCAATCAACTGCCCTAGGCTTGCAATGGATAATCCACTATAAATCATAGCCCCAGCTAAACAAGCTTGAATACCGGCTCGCAAAAAAGGGCTAATATCAAAGCGATCATCTAGTACACCGATAATCAATAAAATAGTTACTGCGGTTAAATAAAGCTCGGGGAATTTCATCTGTTGCCATTCCAACAAATAGAATGTTAAATTCCCTAGAAATAACGCAATACCGCCAATTAACGGGATAACACCTTGGTGGCGTTTACGAAAGTTTGGTTTATCCACCAAGCCTATTTTCTCTGCCACAGGTCGCATTACAATCAACGATAAGAAAGATACGAAAAATACCGCAAGAAACGTCTGCCACATAGACGAATTTACCTTAAGAGTTATTGATAAAACTGCTCGTCAGCATAGCATAATCGCTAAAACTCTCAATTTTTTTCATTAAATAATCGCTGATTTCGCTCTTTTTTACAGTACAATGCCCACTATATTTAGTCGATAACAAAGGAAACACGAATGACCTCATCTCTTTCTCTCTTTGAAAAAGCCCAAAAAGTAATCCCTGGTGGGGTAAACTCACCTGTTCGAGCCTTTAAAGGCGTAGGTGGCACACCTGTTTTTATCGAAAAAGCACAAGGTGCTTACATTACCGATAGCGAAGGTAAGCGTTACATTGATTATGTGGGATCTTGGGGTCCAATGGTGCTAGGACACAATCACCCAGCAATCATCAAGGCGGTACTCGAAGCCGTTCCAAATGGGCTAAGTTTTGGTGCACCAACAGCCATTGAAATTGAATTAGCCGAATTAGTATGTAAACTTGTTCCATCTATTGAAATGGTTAGAATGGTTAGCTCTGGTACAGAAGCCACAATGTCTGCCATTCGCCTTGCTCGTGGTTATACCAAACGCGATAAAATTATTAAATTTGAAGGCTGTTATCACGGTCATTCTGACTCACTATTAGTAAAAGCTGGCTCTGGAGCATTAACACTTGGTCAGCCAAGCTCTCCCGGTGTTCCTGAAGATTTCGCTAAACATACCATTACTTGCGAATACAACAATTTAAACTCCGTCAAACAAGCCTTTGAACAATATCCAAATGAGATAGCCTGTTTAATTATTGAGCCTGTGGCTGGTAATATGAACTGCATTCCACCAAAAGATGGTTTTTTACAAGGTTTGCGTGAGCTATGCACTGAATACGGTACTGTTTTTATTATTGATGAAGTAATGACAGGGTTTCGTGTGGCACTAGGTGGTGCTCAAGCACACTATGGCGTAACGCCAGACTTAACAACTTTAGGTAAAATTATCGGTGGCGGTATGCCTGTCGGTGCATTTGGTGGCAAAAAAGAAATTATGGAATACATCGCCCCAACAGGCCCTGTGTACCAAGCAGGAACGCTTTCAGGCAACCCGATAGCAATGTCAGCAGGTTTAGCCTGTTTAACCGAGCTATCAAAAGCAGGCAATGAAGCCCAATTGGCCGAAAAAACCAAAACGCTTGCAGAAGGTTTCAAAACGCTTGCAGATAAGCACAATATTCCACTTACAGTCCAGTATGTCGGCGGAATGTTCGGCTTGTTCTTTACGGAGCAACAAGCTATCGAAAGCTATCAAGACGTGATGAAATGCGATGTCAAAGCCTTCAATACTTTCTTCCACAAAATGTTAGAAAAAGGCGTTTATCTCGCCCCGAGTGCTTTTGAAGCTGGCTTTATGTCCCTTGCTCATAGCGATGAAGACATCGCCCACACATTAGCAATGGCGGATCAAGCCTTTGCGGAGATGAAATAACAATACAAGCGGGGAGATCTTGAGTGTTTTTTGCAAAATCTCCCTGTTCTTTTTATTCCAAATAACAATTTCCTACCGCTAGAAAAGATAATTCTTACATTTTCACGAGCCACTACATAACCTTGCAAAATTTTGCTACAATCCGACCGCTTATTTATCATTAAAGAGAAGAAGAATGACGATCAACATCAGTACTTTTAATCGCTCTTGGGCTAGAGTGGTGCTTAATGCTCTACTGCGTTATGGCGTAAAACATTTTTGTATTGCCCCCGGCTCTCGCTCTACTCCGCTGACACTTGAAGCGGTAAGATTACAGCAACAAAATACAGCAGAATGCCATACTCATTTTGATGAGCGTGGTTTAGGCTTTTTTGCATTGGGTGTGGCAAAAGCAACCCAAGCACCTGTGGCGATTATTGTAACTTCTGGTACTGCTGTGGCAAACCTTTACCCTGCAGTGATTGAAGCTTCTTTGACACATCATAAATTGATTGTGTTATCAGCAGATCGTCCGCCTGAATTGATTGGCTGTGGCGTAAATCAAGCAATTCAACAGCAACATATTTTCGGGCAATACCCTGTGGCAAGTGTGAATTTGCCAAAGCCTTCTTCTCATTTTAGCCCAAACTGGTTGATTGCAACGATTGAGCAGGCTTGTACCCAACAAGCAGAAAAAGGTGGCGTTGTGCATATCAATGCACCTTTTGCAGAGCCTTTATATGATGCAGATGAAAATGCGATAGGACAAGATCCTTGGTTAGCTCCTATTCAACGCTGGTTAAATCAACCACAGGCGAAATGGATCGATCAACAAGCCACTCAACAAGATGTGTTAATGCACGAAAATTGGGATTATTGGCGAACCAAACGTGGTGTAGTTGTCGTAGGTAAATTACCTTTAGAGCAAGGAATGGGCTTGAAACTTTGGGCAGAAACACTAGGCTGGTGTTTAATCAGCGATGTGCAATCAGGTATTGAAGCAAGCCTGCCATTTGCCGATATTTGGCTATCAAATAAAACTGTCGAACAGCGTTTATTACAAGCCGATATTGTGATCCAATTTGGTTCGCAAATTGTAAGTAAACGAGTAAACCAATTTCTCAGTACATTCAAGGGCGAATTTTGGTTAGTTGAAAACTCCCAAGATTATCTAAATCCTTATGCACATCAACAAACCCGTTTTGTTGCAAAAGCTCATCATTTTACCCGAGTGCATCCACCACTTCGCCAAAAACCTTGGTTACTTGAGCCGTTGGCATTGTCGCAATTCTGTGCTGGTTTTATTGAGCAACAAGTGGGCGGTAATTTAAATGAAGCTTCATTAGCACATCATATTGAACGAGTAATGCCACCAAATGGCAACCTATTCTTAGGAAATAGTTTATTTGTGCGATTAGTTGATGCACTGTGTAAATTGCCTGAAGGCTATCCTGTTTACACTAATCGTGGAGCAAGTGGCATTGATGGCTTAATTGCGACCATTGCAGGTATTGCGAAAGGTAGCAATGCTCCAACTGTTGGGGTTATTGGCGATATTTCTTGCCTACACGATCTAAACTCTATCGCACTGCTACGCAACATTACGCAACCAACACTATTATTTATAATTAACAATAACGGTGGAGCAATTTTTGATATGTTGCCTGTTGATGCTCAAGCGAAAGAGAAATACTACCGTTTATCGCATAATTTAGAATTCTCACAAATTGCAACAATGTTCGGCTTAGAATATCTACGTCCTTACACTTGGGCAGATCTCGCAACAAAACTCAAACAAGCATACGCCCGCAAAGGTGTAACGATTGTTGAAATCAAAGTAAATGATCAAGAAGGTAGCTCATTATATAAGTCCCTACTTGAGCAAATCTCACGAGCCTCTATCGACTAATGTTAGCGTATCAATGGCATCGTCATTCGGGCATTCCTGTGGTTTTCCTACACGGATTGCTCGGCTCTCAACAAGATTGGCAACAAGTTATTTGGCTGTTGCAAAAAAATCCACAAATTCGCCCGCTTACGCTTGATCTTCCCTGCCATAATCAGAGCCAACATATTGATTGCCACAATTTCAGCGATATTCGTCAGCAACTTCATTCCACATTAAATATGCTTATCCAAGAGCCATTTTACTTAGTTGGTTACTCATTAGGTGGACGTATTGCATTAGATTATCTACATCATCAAGAGCAGGCTAACTTGCTGGGTGTGGTGTTAGAAGGTACTAACATAGGGCTACAAAGTGAACAAGAACGCCAAATTCGTTGGCAAAATGATCAACATTGGGCTAAACGATTTCGTACCGAGCCACTTCGCAATGTGCTAGAAGATTGGTATCAACAAGCTGTTTTTGCAGATTTAGATACTCAAAAGCGGGCGGATTTTATCCAAAAAAGGCAAAATAATAACGGGCAGAAAATTGCACAAATGCTTGAAGCGACTAGCCTTGCCAAACAGCCTTTTTTTGATTGCCAAATGAGAAATGAACTGACCTTTTTTATTGGAGAAAGAGATCAAAAATTTCGGCAAATGGTCGAAGAACATCATTTACCTTATCAACTGATTTCAAATGCAGGACATAATGCACATCAGCAGTCCCCAGCTCTCTTTGTGAAAAATTTATTAGCTTTTATCGAAAGGAAATAATATGGCTTTACGTCGTTGCCCTGAATGTCATAAAAAGATTAGTGATAGTGTGGAACATTGTATTCATTGTGGTTTCTCGTTCAAAGAAGCAGATTTAGAAATTTATAAGCAAAAACTTGAACAATGCCGCCTAGAAAACCAAGAGATCAATCGCCAAAGCGTCAAAATACATCTTATTTGGTTGGCAATTTTTATTGCAGTAATTGTAACTGCAACGGTGCTACAAAAGTAAACGGAGGGAATATAACCTCTGCTATTCGCTACCCTCCCTCTATCATTTAATTTGATGTATCTAATTCAGGGAAAGATTTCACTAAATCATCTACCGCTTTCATTTGACTAACAAAACCTTCTAAAGCTGAAAGTGGTAGTGCTGATGGGCCATCACATTTTGCTTGATTTGGGTTTGGGTGTGCTTCTAAGAATAATCCTGCTAATCCCACCGCTAATCCTGAACGAGCAAGCTCAGTAACTTGTGAACGGCGACCGCCCGATGCTGCACCAAAAGGATCTCGACATTGCAAAGAGTGCGTTACATCAAAGATCACAGGGCAACCTTTTGATACTTTTTTCATAATACTAAAACCGAGCATATCAACGACTAAATTATCGTAGCCAAAATTTGTCCCGCGATCACATAAAATGACTTTATCATTGCCACACTCTTCAATTTTCTCAACAATATTTCCCATCTGCCCTGGGCTTAAAAATTGTGGTTTTTTCACATTGATAACCGCACCAGTGCGAGCCATTGCTTCAACTAAGTCAGTTTGACGAGCCAGAAATGCAGGGAGCTGAATAATATCAACAACTTCAGCAACGGGCTGACATTGATAAATTTCGTGTACGTCTGTAATAATTTTTACGCCAAATGTTTCTTTCAACTCTTGGAAAATCTTTAAGCCTTGTTCCATTCCTGGACCACGATAAGAGTGAATAGATGAGCGATTTGCCTTATCAAAAGAGGCTTTAAATACATAAGGCACACCTAATTTCTGGGTAACTTCAACGTATTTTTCGCAAACTTGCATCGCCATATCACGACTTTCTAATACGTTCATTCCCCCAAAAAGTACAAAGGGTTTATCATTTGCAATCTGTACATTGCCAAGAGAGATTGTTTTATTCATTTCCTATTATCCTTATAAAAATTTATTTAATGCACCATACTGGCTTTACTCTGTTTTTCTAGCCCTGCAATTTCTAGTTTTAACATCATCGCTGAAGGATCATCGGGGCATTGATCGATAAAATAGCTAAGATCATCATAAGCTGCTTGATAACAATCCATACTCGCCAAGACCATTCCACGATCCCGAATTTCATAAGGATCTTCAGGTTGAAACATTAAGCGGTACTCAATAATACGCAAAGTATCTTCATAGCGACCTTCTCGGCTTAGTGCCATTTTAAAGACCGTTTCTAACCGCTCTAACATTTCATCAGGCTCTGCAATGCGTAAAAAATCTCGGCTTAGTTCTGTGCCAAATCCCATTTCTCCTTCTAACCATTTTTCCATTTTTTCTCGAGTTAAAAAAGAGCCGTCCCAAGGGTTAATAAAATGAGTTTCTTTACGCCCTGTTTCAGTAGTAATTTCTGCTCGTACAACTAATTGTGTTGGGAAATTAACAGGATAGAGTGGTAAATCCAATACAGATGCTAGGTGCAATAATACAGCCCCTAATGATACTGGCATTCCACGTTTACGGCGTAGCACTTTGTCTATCTGTAAATTATCGGTATAGAAATATTCTTGATGATGGCAATGAAAACCTTGCTCGCCATACATAAAATCAAGTAATTGCTGAATGCGTGGAAGATCACCTTCTGCATTGACTTGATATTTTGCTTTTTTGACTAATGCAGACATCAAACCATAAATTTGTGGTTCAGTCAGATTATCATCTACCAGCGTACTTAATCGAATTAGCTCACGATATAAAAAACGTTGTAATTCAGTACGTTGCTTTTTGGTAAAAGTTGAAGTGTTAATTATTTCGTCCATACTGCCCAAGTTACTCTATCATTACCGCCATAATCTTGCGCGGTTTGTGGATTATCCCATTGATATTGTTTAAATAGTGCTTGTACTGCACTAGCTTGTTGCCAACCGTGTTCTAGTACTAGCACCCCATTTTTGTGCAAATAAAGCGGTGCGTTTTCGATAATTTTTTGCAAATCCGCTAAACCATTTTGCTCTGCTACTAATGCGGATAACGGTTCAAACCGCACGTCCCCTTTCATTAAATTTTCATCGTTAGCGTCAATATAAGGGGGATTACTCACAATAAGATCGAATTTCTGATTTTGCAAGGCTTCAAACCAATCGCTCTCTAAAAAGGTAGCGTTAGATAAAGCTAACTGTTGGCGATTTTTTTCCGCTAATGCAACGGCTTCAGACTCTTTATCCACCCCAATCACGTTCGCATTCGGCAGCTCATTGGCTAGTGCTAAAGCAATTGCTCCTGTGCCTGTGCCTAAATCCAAAATTTGCAGATTTTTATGTAAATCTGCCCGCTTGTGAGCCTGCTCTAACGCAATTTCAACCAATCGCTCGGTATCTGGGCGGGGAATTAAAGTCGCTGTTGATACTTTTAGCGGTAATGACCAAAACTCTTTTTCGCCTAAAATATATGCCATTGGCTCACCTTTAGCTCGGCGAGCTAACAATTCTGCTAATTGTTTTAATTCTGTATCAGTTAAAATGGTTTCCGAAAACGCAAAAATTGCAGATTTAGAACGTTTTGTTACCGCTTGTAACAGTAAATTTGCATCAACCTTTGCATTGAGAAAGGGATCTTGATCCGCATTTTCAAGTAGGGTTTGTTCAGCGAATTTGAGCCATTGTTGGTAATTCATTTTAGTTATTAAGGCTGCTCCGACAATGCTGCTAACTGATCTGCTTGGTATTCAGTAATAATTGGCTGAATTAACTCATCAATTTTACCGTTCATCACTTCATCTAAACGGTACACCGTCAAGTTGATACGGTGATCCGTTACACGTCCTTGCGGATAGTTATAGGTACGGATTTTATCCGAACGGTCGCCTGAGCCAAGCAAGTTACGGCGAGTATCCGCTTGCTCCTGTGCTTGTTTCTCTTTTTCAACCTGTACAATACGAGAAGCTAATACTGCTAAAGCTTTTGCTTTATTTTTATGTTGAGAACGCTCGTCTTGACATTCTACGACAATCCCAGTTGGAATATGGGTAATTCGCACCGCTGAATCGGTTGTATTAACGTGCTGACCACCTGCACCCGATGAGCGATAAGTATCTATACGCAAATCTGCTGGGTTGATTTCGGGTAGCTCCGATTCTGGCAATTCTGGCATTACTGCAACCGTACAGGCTGAAGTATGAATACGCCCTTGTGATTCTGTCTTTGGTACACGTTGAACTCGATGTCCACCCGATTCAAATTTAAGCTGTCCATAAACGCCTTCACCGCTAATTTTGACGATAATCTCTTTATAGCCCCCTTGTTCGCTTTCGTTAGCAGAAAGTTCTTCAATACGCCAACGTTTGCCTTCACAATAACGGCTGTACATACGATATAAATCACCTGCAAAAATCCCCGCTTCATCACCGCCTGTTCCTGCACGAATTTCAAGGAATGCGTTATATTCATCATTCGGATCTTTTGGTAGAAGTAAAATTTGTAATTGCTGTTCTAGTTGTTCAATTTCAGCCTTGTTTTCTGCAATCTCTTCTTGAGCCATCTCTTTCATATCTGGATCATCAAGTAGAATTTGGGCTTCTTCAATATCGCTGTGTAATTTGTTCCAACGATTAAATGTGCCAACAACTTCTTCTAGTTGTGAATACTCTTTAGAATAAGCTCGAAATTTTTCTTGATCATTGATAACAGAAGGGTCACCTAACAAGGCTTGTAACTCTTCGTGGCGTTCGCTAAGGCTTTCTAATTTACTGATAATAGATGGTTTCATTGTCTTATTTTTGTCTTATTTCGTTGAATGGTAAAAATTGGCGATATTGTAGCGGAAAAATCAAGTCTAATAAACGCAAAAAGCCTAGATATTCTCTAGGCTTATTCTCAAATTTAATTCAGTGAAATTATTTTACTAAATCTTTTAATCCTTTACCTGCAACGAACGCTGGTACATTAGCTGCTGGGATTTCAATCGCTTCGTTAGTTTTTGGGTTACGACCTGTACGAGCTTTACGGTGATTTACTTTGAAAGTACCGAAACCGATAAGTTGTACTGCATCACCTTTTTTAAGGCTGTCAGAAATCGCATTTAGTGTTGCTTCTAGTGCTGCTTTTGCATCTTTCTTGCTTAACTCTGCACCTGCTGCGATTGCATCGATTAACTCAGTTTTGTTCATAATGATTATCCTCTAAAAGATTTCGTTTAATAAAATTGCGTGAATGCGGTAATAGCTTAATCTAAAGTTAATTATTCTCAAAGCAAATAATCTTCAAATTGTTAGCTTTATCACATTTATTGATTAAATTTTAACCCAATATTGCTAATTCCGCTCGTTCGTATCTCATTTTTAAGGGCTAAAATTAGCTCAACATCTCGTTCTTCACATTCATTTAACAAACGATAAATTTGCCACTGTACGTCTAATTCTTCTTGGATTTCAGGGGTATTTTTTAGCTCTTGCTCATTTAATTCTCGCTCTTGTTGCATTTCTACATAAGTCGCAACAGTAGATAATGAGAGCTGGCTCAATTTAATCGCTTGTTCTAATGTTTCCCCTGCGATGATAGCGTGTAGCAACTCGGATAAACCTTCGCAAGCATCTTCTGCGGGCAACACACCATAAAAATCAAATTGATTAACATCAGGAATAATCTCTTCAAGTTTCTCTAATTGATTTTCAAAGTTAATCTTCGCCCCTTTAACAGTAAGGTGTTCCCAAACTAAATTAAGAATATTTTGGAAAATTTTAGCCTGATCTGACCGCTTGCTAACATCACAAAAAAGCTCAAAATTCGGCAACATTCGCTCACATAGACACGCCATAAAAGTTAAGTGTTGCCAAGTTTCAAAGCGTTCCATACGTTTATGAATAGGATTTCGCATCGTTATATTCCTTAAATTATTTGCTAGTTGTTGGGCTTACTCATTACCTTGTTGGTGATAAGGCTGAGATAAACGGTGGATCGCATCAACAAATATTTTCGGGCTTTCTTCTGGTACATCTTGGTGGATACCGTGTCCAAGATTAAAGATATGTCCTGAACCATTACCAAAACCTGCTAAAATATCACTAACTTCTTGTTCAATACGCTCTGCTGGGGCATATAGCACACTCGGATCCATATTACCTTGTAAAGCAACTTTATGTCCTACTCTTGCTCTAGCATCAGCAATATCAACCGTCCAATCTAAACCAACAGCATCACAACCAGTATCCGCAATCACTTCTAACCATAGTCCACCACCTTTAGTAAAGAGAGTAACAGGTACTTTTCGTCCTTCATTCTCACGAATTAACCCATCGACAATTTTGTGCATATATTGCAATGAGAATTGTGGATACTCACGATGAGCCAATACGCCTCCCCAAGTATCAAAAATCATTACAGATTGAGCCCCTGCCTTAATTTGAGCATTCAGGTAAAGCGTTACGCTATCGGCTAATTTATTTAGTAAAGCGTGTAAAACCTTTGGTTCGCTATATAGCATTTTTTTAATTTTAGTGAAGGCCTTTGACGATCCACCTTCAACCATATAAGTTGCCAGTGTCCAAGGGCTACCTGAAAAACCAATCAATGGTACTTCACCTTTTAACTCTCGGCGAATGGTTCGTACTGCGTTCATTACATATTGTAATTCACCTTCAGGATCAGGAATTGGCAGGTTATCTACATCAGCTTTAGTTTGGATAGGGCGAGCAAATTTCGGCCCTTCACCCGCACCAAAACTTAGCCCTAAGCCCATTGCATCAGGAATGGTTAAAATATCAGAAAACAGAATAGCCGCATCAAGATCATATCGGCGTAAAGGTTGTAGCGTCACTTCGCAAGCTAAATCAGCATTACGGCAGAGCGACATAAAATCCCCAGCTTGGGCACGAGTTGCTTTATATTCTGGAAGATAACGCCCAGCTTGACGCATCATCCAGACGGGTGTCATATCTACGGGTTCACGCAATAATGCTCTTAAATAACGATCATTTTTTAATTCTGTCATAGCTTTCTCTCAAAAATTAAATGCCCCATTTGGCAAATGGGGCAGATAATAGCATAAATTAGTTTGGTTTTACGCTGATCTTCACGCTAACTTGCTCGTTTTTGGCTAAAAGTGAACTAATTCGGGCTGTTTCAACACATAACATTGTTCGATAACCTTGTTCACTCATTGAACTAGTTGCTTTATGCCAAGGATTCCATACAACAATTTGTGAAGCGTTGATATGCTCAACACTGATTTCACGATGATTATCTTGATCTGCAATGACACTCGGGGATTTTTCGGCTGAATAGATTTCATCAACATTTTCAGTAATTTTTCGTGGCGAACTGACCGCTTGTTGTTGCTGTGTCAAAGAATTAAAGCAATCAGCAGGCAAATTAAACACCGCCACCTGCTCAATATCTGCCACATTAAAATAACTATGTAGTGCAAGTTGAGCTGGTTCATTACTGAAATGGGTAAAAGTTAGAGTACAAGTTTCATTTAATAGCATCTTAATTTCAGCATCATTATCTAACTTGAAAAGTAACTCAACACCATCATCTGTGATTTGATATTGGCTCAATTCCCAAAGACGCAAACGTGCCGTACCGTGAGCAGGTTGTTTCACTCCACCAAACCAAGGGTAACAAATCGGAATACCACCACGAATTGCATTACCTTCCACAAAAGGTTCAATATCACTGAGCCATAATACATCTTGTTTACAATGTTCGGGCTGCCAGCTAAATAGCTGTGCCCCTTGTAGCGAAATTTTCGCTCGACATTTAGGGTGATTTACTTCAACAACGGGAATTTGATTATAGGTTACAACATTGATTTCAGGCGGAAATGATTGGCTCATTGTTTTCTCCTTAAGCGGTGAGATATTGCTCTTTTTTTGCAAAAATATTTTTCAAATCTCCCCTAATCCTCTCTTTACTAAAGAGAGGAAACTTTTTTAGGAAGAGACACTCTTCAAATATTCGTTTGTAAAAACAATAAATTGTTACAATCCTAAATTAATTTTTGCCGCTTGGATTGCTTCAGCAACACGATCTAAATTAACACCACCTTTAGCGCAACGTTTTGCCAAACAAGAATCAAGGGAGAGAATAGGATAAACATCTTCGGCAATTGAAGAATGGAACTGATTAAATTCTGTAAGACTTAATTCTTCCAACGCTTTACTTTGTGCAATGGCATATACCACCGCTTCGCCCACAATATGATGTGCCTCGCGGAATGGAATACCTTTTGCAACTAAGTAGTCAGCTAATTCTGTGGCATTTGAATAGCCTTGACGTGCAGCTTCTTTGGTGCTTTCAGTATCGACTTTAATATCTTCAAGGACTAACGCTGAAATGTTGATACAAGCCTGCCACGTTTCAAGGGCATCAAAAATCCCCTCTTTGTCTTCTTGCATATCTTTATTGTAAGCAAGCGGTAAGCCTTTTAAGGTGGTTAATAAACCTGTTAATGCCCCGAATACTCGTCCAGTTTTGCCACGAACAAGCTCACAAGCATCTGGGTTTTTCTTTTGTGGCATCAATGATGAACCCGATGTAACACGATCAGAAAGCTCAACAAAATGACACTCTCCGCTGTTAAAAATAATCAGATCTTCTGCAAAACGTGAAAGGTGCATCATACTAATCGAAGCCGCTGCCAATAATTCAAGAACGTGATCACGATCTGAGACACTATCTAAACTATTGCGTGTTGCCGTTTCAAAACCGAGATCTTGTGCTAGTTGATCACGATCGATTCCATAGGCAGTTCCAGCTAAAGCCCCAGATCCCAACGGGCAAGTATTCATTCGCTTATAGGCATCAGTTAAACGGCTATAATCACGTTCTAACATTTCATAATATGCCATACACCAGTGAGCAAACGTAATAGGCTGGGCACGTTGTAAATGGGTATAACCAGGCATTACAGAAAGCTGATTTGCATCTGCAGTTTCAACTAATTTTTCTTGTAAAGCACGAACAGACTCCTGCAAAGAAAGGACTTGTGCTTTACACCACAGTTTCATATCCACAGCAACTTGGTCATTACGACTTCGCCCCGTATGTAATTTTTTACCAAGATCACCAACTTTTTTAATCAGTTGCAATTCAACCCAGCTATGAATATCTTCCGCATCTTCTTGTAGCACAATTGCTAAATTCGGTGCAACTTCGGCACGCAACTGTTTTAGTGCTGCTAATAATTGTGTTAATTCTTCTGCATTGATAATACCGACAGAGTGAATAGCTTTTGCCCACCCCATTGAACCATCAATATCTTGCAAAGCAAGGCGATAATCGAAACGTAATGAATCGTTAAAATATTTGAATTGTTGATCTGCGGCTTGTGTAAAACGCCCACCCCAAAGTGCCATACTCATTTCTTCCTTTTGTAAATAAAAAAGCGGATCGCACCGCTTCATAATAGTGCCGATTATTGCATAAATATGCAATTAAATTCAATAATTATTTTATAATTGTTTTTCTGCAAGTGCCGTTAAGTTTACCGCTCCATTTGTGCGAATAACAACATTATCTTCAGTACGAATACCACCAAATTGCTTAAAGTAATCAATTTTCTCCCAATTAAAGAACCTTGCAAGCGGTGCGTTTCGCCAAGGATTTAGCAACATCTCAATAAAATAGAACCCAGGCTCAATTGTGAGTACCATTCCTTCGGCAAGATCACGAGTACAACGCAAACTTGGATAAATATCTGGTGGAGCTTTATGCGTTCCACGCTGATTTTGTTGAAAACCCGCCACATCGTGAACTTGCAAGCCAAGCTGATGCCCTAAGCCGTGGGGGAAGAAAATACGGCTAATCCCTTCTTCAAAAATCTGATCAGTAGGCAATTTGACAAAATCAAATTCACGCAACATCTGCGAAATCCACTGGTGCATTTGGGTGTGATAGCTTAAATAGTTAATTCCCACTTGCAACTCATCAATAATCGCCAATTTGAATTTTTCCATTTCTGCCACTAATTGAGCAAATTCACTTTGTGGATCGTTGGCATAGCTACGGGTAATATCTGACGCATAGCCACAACAAGTTGCACCTGCATCAAGCAAGAAACTGTGGCGAGCTTTTGGTAGTTGAGTATCTAAACGAGTGTAATGCAACACTGCACTGTTTTGGTTAATCGCGACAATGTTGCCATAAGGCACATTATTATCCGACTGCTCTGTGGCTTGCAGATAAGCGAGATTGATTTCAAACTCACTTTTCCCTGCAAAAAAGGCATCTTTCGCCGCTAAATGCCCCTTAATTGCACTAAATTGTGCTTGAGCAATACATTCAATTTCAAATTCTGTTTTGATCGAACGTTCAAAATGCAGTACATTTAGCACCTTTTTCGGATTGATATGCTCAAAGCCTAAACTTTCTGCCAATGCAACATCATCTCCGATAAAAGCACAATGTTGCGGTTGCGTAATATATTGCTTAATTTGGCTCGGCTCAGTTAGCATTTGCCAGTCAAATTCATCGGCAAAAAATGCGGAAACGGGCGGATTAGGCACAACGTGCCAGTAATCTTGTGGAGCATAAAAATAAACTTTCGGTTTATTTTTTCCATCAACAAAAATCCAGCTTTGTTCGGCAGTTGGGTCTGGAAAGAAATAATTAAAATGTGGATTGATTTTAAAGGGTGCTGTTTGGTCATCTAAAAAATGATATTTCATTGCCCCTGCATAAATCCACAAGCCATCTAAGCGAGCTAATTCTAACGCTTTTTGGACAATCTGCTGTAATCGTACAATATGTTGCGAAAATAATGTTTTCATCTTATTTCCTTATGTTAAGTGATCAAAAATAATGAACGAAATAACTATTCATCAAACTTTAGATACTATCGGGCTACGTTGCCCTGAGCCTGTAATGCTTACCCGTAAAACGATTCGTAATATGGCTGATGGGGAAGTGCTATTTATCGTTGCTGACGATCCTGCCACCACTCGCGATATTCCGAGTTTTTGTCAATTTATGGATCATCAACTGCTACAAAGCCAAACTGCATCTGTGCCTTATCAGTACTGGATTAAAAAAGGGTTGTAGGCACTCTACTGAAAGCTAAAGCATTATTCTAAGGGCTGAACACCACATTGTACAGGGTTTAGCCTGTAAATTTCAGCCCCCCATATCCTCACCACCAAACAGCATAATCCAACTATGAACAAGCCTATTTTTCGTAGGATAAACTTTAGCTCATCACGCCATAACCTATTGATTTTAATATAATAGGATAAAACTCCCCCTACAAATTTTCCTAATCTTGAGTTTACTAAAGCATAGCAAATTGCACAAAAAAAAAACAATATATAATTAGATTTTGTTCAATTTAATTTATCTCAATAAAAAGGAAAAATTCCAATGAAAAACGTCAAAACATTACTTACCGCCACCCTTTTGGCATTCTCTACTATTAGCTACGCCAATACTCCTGAACAACAGTTCCAACAAGGGTTTGTCGCTTATGAAAAACAAGATTATCAAACCGCTTTTCGACTCTGGCAACCCTTAGCAGAACAAGGGGATGCAAAGGCTCAAGTAATGCTTGGAGGGTTATATCTTTTCGGGTGGGGAGTTCAGGAAGATATATCAAAAGCCAAAATGTGGATCGGTCTAGCTTGTGATAATGGCTTGCAAGAAGCTTGTGATTTTTATCGTACATTAAATGAGGTAAAATAAGATGAAATTCAGTAAAACATTACTCACCGCCACCCTTTTGGCATTCGCTACTATTAGCTACGCCAACACCCCTGAACAACAGTTTCAACAAGGGCTTGAGGCTGCAAAAAAACAAGATTATCAAACCGCTTTTCGACTCTGGCAACCCTTAGCAGAACAAGGGAATGCAGCTACTCAATATAATTTAGGGTTGATGTATGACGAAGGACAAGGCGTAAAACAAGATTATCATCAAGCGGCGAAATGGTATCAACAAGCCGCAGAACAAGGGGAGGTAGCTGCTCAATTTAATTTAGGGAGGATGTATTACAACGGACAGGGAGTAAAACAAGATTACCATCAAGCGGTGAAATGGTATCAAAAAGCCGCTGAACAAGGGAATGCAAAAGCTCAAACTATTCTTGGAGGTATCTATGCTTTGGGGCAGGGCATTCCACAAGATAGGACAAAAGCTAAAATGTGGTTG
This sequence comes from Ursidibacter sp. B-7004-1, assembly GCF_053654055.1. Taxonomy (NCBI): domain Bacteria; kingdom Pseudomonadati; phylum Pseudomonadota; class Gammaproteobacteria; order Pasteurellales; family Pasteurellaceae; genus Ursidibacter; species Ursidibacter sp. B-7004-1. The sequence continues at coordinate 28,534 of NZ_JBSIUP010000019.1, forward strand.
GGTCGAGCTTGTGATAATGGCTCACAAAAAGGTTGTGATTGGTATCGTGAATTAAATGAGGGGAAATAAGATGAGTATTGCATTACAGTGCGAATTTTGGGCTGTTGGGCAAGGCTTATTTTCCAGTGGTAAAGTTTTAAGCGGTGGTAACACCGCTTTTAGCTGGGTTTATGATTGTGGTTCAACCCCAGATAAGAAAACGAAACAAACAAAAGAATTAGATTTAGCTATACAGCAAATGCAAAATCAATATAACGAACTGGATTTGCTAGCGGTTTCACATTTCGATCAAGATCATATTAATGGTATCAGTAAATTACTTTCTAAATATCAAAAAGTTAAATATATCTTGTTACCTTACTATCCATTATGGCAAAGATTAATTATTGCAAAATATCTAGGTGTTACTAGTGATAGCCCGAATTTCAACTTTTTTATTAATCCCGTAAAATTTATTGATGATCAATTTCATCAAATAGAAACTATTTTATTATTACCGAGCAACGATCAATATATTCCTGAAGAACCTATTGATCCCAATAGTAAAGAGCTAATTTTTAATACTATTGACCCACAAAATAATGAATTTAAGAACCGCCCTTATTCAAAAAAAGTAAAATGGTTAGACCCCAAAACAAGGTTGATTTTTGATCAGGTTGAATTTGTACCTTATAACATTCCATTTCATAAATTAAAGATTAGACCTAAAAATAAACAGCAATTCCAACAAATGGTTACAAACCTTATAAATAATCAAACATTCAATATTAATAAAATAAAACAACTTTACGATCAATATTTTACCACAAGTGCAAAAAACAAATCTCGCCCAAGAAATCTTATTTCACTATTCCTTTATGTCTCATTTTTGGATGAGAAAAAGGATAGGAAAATTATTTATCAAGATTTAAACCAAAGTAAATTTCTATTTGCTAATAGTATTTGGAATGGCACTGTAGGCAATCAAATGTATCAAGATGCACTATTATATAGTGGCGATGCTTTTTTAGACGCTAAATATCAATTAAATGATCTTTTTTCTGTTTTAGGAAAAAAACGGATTGACCGAATAGCTTGTTTTCAAGTTGCTCATCACGGTTCTAAATATAATTGGCAAAAAGGTTTAGCAAACCAGTTAAAGCCTTATATCAGTATTTTTTGTGCTGATCCTGATGCGAGTTATCATCACCCCCACGCACCTGTTGTATTTGACTTTATTCAACATAATCCTATTTTAGTTGATAAACAGAACACATTAAGAATTTTCATTAATTAGGGAATTACCAATGAATAAGAAAACACTCATTATTACCGCACTTATTTTAGGCTTAAGCACAGCAGGCGGCGGTTATTATTACTATCAAGACCAAAAACAAAAAAATGACCAAATTGAATTAGCTTTATTAGAAGCGAAAAATGAATATAACGCTGAAAATTATACTGGAGCTTTTAAAGCTTATAGATCCTTAGCTGAGCAGGGCAATGCGGAAGCACAATTTCAACTATATTCTATGTATAGCTTAGGGCAAGGGACTGGAAAAGATTTAGATTTGGCGGTTTATTGGCTAAAAAAATCTGCAGAGCAAGGTTTTACTGAAGCTGAAGTAATGCTCGGGATTGAGTACCAATTGGGTCTTAAAGATTTTGGAATTTCTGCTTTTGAAAAAGATGAAAAACAAGCACTTTATTGGTACGAAAGAGTAGCTAAAAAAGATCATGCAGCTGCACTATATGCACTATCTTCTTCTGCTGATATGTATTTTAACGGAGAAGGCACTGAGGTTAACAAACGCAAAGCTATCGATTATTGGGAAAAGGCTGCCAAATTAGATCACGACCACTCTTACTGGAAATTATCACAACTTTATTTAACTGGCAATGGCGTTAAAAAAGATGAAATTAAAGGCAAGCAATATCGTCTTAAAGCCGCTGAGTTAGGAAGCGAGGAGGCACAATATGCGTTAGGCAAAGAGGCTTATGACCGTTTTGATTATAAAGAAGCTTTTAAGTGGTTAGAAAAAGCAGCTAATTCAAAATCCCCACCAAAAGAAGCAAGTTACTACTTAGCGAAGCTTTATTATAACGGACAGGGAACAGAGAAAAATCTTACTCAGGCAATTAGATGGTATGAAAAAGCCGCTGAAGAGGGTGATGAAAGAGCCTATTTTTGGGTAGCTTATGCTTATCACGAAGGAAAGGGTGTTAAAAAAGATGAACAAAAAGCGGTTAAATGGTATTTAAAATCCGCAAAAAATGGCGAGAGTGCAGCACAATTTAACCTTGCTAATCTTTATCGAATTGGAAGTACTTTGGTTAAAAATGAAAAAGAAGCCCTTTATTGGTATACACAGGCAGCAGAGCAAGGAGACATTGATGCTCAATTAATAGTGGGTAATATGTATCGTGGGGGAATTGGCACAAGCAAAGATGCAGAAGAAGCGGTGAGATGGTATCAAAAAGCAGCAGATCAAAGTGATGATAGAGGGCAGGTTGAATTAGGCTTAATGTATGAAGTGGGAGAAGGCGTAAAACAAGATAAAGCAAAAGCCGTTGATCTCTACCAAAAAGCTGCGAATAAAGGCAATGCAACAGGACAAGTTAATTTGGGCTTTATGTACGAAACTGGGCAAGGGGTTAAGCAAGATTATCAGCAAGCGGCTAAATGGTATGAAAAATCTGCCGAACAAGGCAATATGCGAGCAATGAGAAACCTTGCTGATCTTTATTTCGATGGCAAACTTGGCAAGAAAAAACAGGACGAAGGACTTAAATGGTTAGAAAAAGCGGCTAATGCTGGCGATAAAGATGCTCAATTTGATTTAGGATTACGTTATGCCAACGGTAATGGCGTAGCACAAAATCACGCCAACGCTATTGAATGGTACAGCAAAGCTGCTAAACAAGAACACGCTGGGGCATTAAATAATTTAGGTGTGCTTAAAGCAAATGGTTATCCTGTTGGCTCTATTTACATTGACTCCCAATCCCTTTTTAGCGTCAGACAGCTCTATGAAAAAGCCTGTCAATTAGGCGATCAAAAAGGTTGTGATAATTATAAAAATTATCGGGGTTTTTGATTATCAATGAGAAATTGAGCTCGATTTAAGCGGTCGGATCTGCAAAATTTTTTGCCAATCCGACCGCTTGTTAATTAACGGCGTTCATCGTCAAAGTCGTCATCTTCGTCATCGAAGAATTCACCGTCTTCACCATATTCATCTTCATCGCTGTTTGGATCTTCAAAATAAGTTCCCCAACCTTCGTACTCTGCCCCTGCTTTTTCAATCAGTGGTAGTAGCTCTTTTTGCTGTGCGGTGATCAAGTCGGCGTTTAATTCAATTTCGCTGACAATATCGCACACGAAGATGATTTTACCGTTTTCTTCTTCAATTTCTTCCGCTTCAGAAATTTCGTAGCCGAGTTTGTAGGCATCAACCACTAATTTTTCTAATTTATCAAAATCGTGGTGGGCAACGTGATGTTCAATAATATAAAGGGCTTCGGGGTCTGAGCCATCAGCGAGTAAGTTTTCGATAATTTCATCGGTGGTTTGGCGTAATTCGGTTAAATCGTACATTGTTTATTCCTTCTCTGTTGTTGCAAATACTTCTGCAAACCAAGTGTCGAGTTTATTGGCTAATTTATCAATTCCAATACGGTTTAGGGCAGAATAGGCTTCTACTTGAATATCGCCTTGGAAAGGTAAAATCGCTTCTCGAACCATTTTGACTTGTTTACTTCTCGCACTTTGGCTTAATTTATCCGCTTTGGTTAAAAGCAATAAAACGGGAAGATCAGATGCCACCGCCCATTCAATCATCTGCTGATCGAGATCTTTGAGTGGGTGGCGAATATCCATCAAAATTACCACACCACGCAAACAATCACGCTTTTGTAAATACTCGCCCAGTGCATTTTGCCACTGGCGTTTCATCTGCTCTGGCACTGCCGCATATCCATAACCAGGTAAATCAACGAGCTTACAGTTTGGTTCAACTTGAAATAGGTTGATAAGCTGAGTTCGCCCTGGTGTTTTTGATGTTCTTGCAAGGCTTTTTTGGTTAGTGAGTGCATTTAATGCAGTTGATTTTCCTGCATTAGAACGCCCTGCGAAAGCAATTTCTACGCCGTTATCTTCAGGTAAGTGACGAATGTCAGGTGCTGAAGTTAAAAAATGGGTTTTATGATAGTTAAGTTTAATGTCTGTCATTGTTTTTCTATAAAATTAGTCTGTTCCTTTATTTAAAACGAACAGACAAGCCTTTGTCACCGTATTGATTTGCTTCAGAATTACCCGCAAATACCCCCCATTCTAATAACAACATTGTGCCAATGAATACGGGCATAAAAATACCGAGTAACCACGCCATTGTGCCATCTGTTCCCAATGAACAGAAGTAGCATAAGATAGGGACGAGAACCATCAATAACGCTTTTCCAGAACGATTTCTGTCGTGTAAGCGTTTGGTGATTACTGCCGCCAAACTATATGCGGATAAGAGCAATGGCAGTATGCTAATCCAACTAAAAGCGGTTGGATTTAAGATAAAATTTGCAAATATAAACAAAAAGGCGAAGTTAATTCCAAAGCCGATCCAAAATCCTTTACGGTTAAGACGACCTTGGAATGAAAATAACGCAGTGTACCAACGCATTACTGCAATGCCTTTTCAATTTTCTCAAAGAGATCACGAGCCAAATTATCTAAACCTTTCAAGCGTTCTAAGCCACGACGCATTAAGGTTTGACGTTGTGCATCATAACGTGAGAGTTTAATCAATGGCTCAATTAAGCGAGCGGCAACTTGCGGATTTGTTTCATTCAGTTTAATTAACATATCCACTAAGAAGCGGTAGCCAGAACCATCAATGGCGTGGAAAGCTCTTGGGTTTTGCGAAGCAAAGCTACCAATTAAAGCACGCAGGCGGTTAGGGTTCTTTAAGTTAAAGCTACGGTGGCTTAATAGCTCTTGTACTAGCTCTAATACATTGTCATCAGGACGAGTAGCCTGTAATGCAAACCATTTATCCATTACTAATCCATCGTGATACCATTTCTCTTCAAAATCAGCCAATAGCTGATCACGACAAGGCAACTGTGCTTTTGTCGCAGCCGAAAGTGCCGCTAGTGTGTCGGTCATATTGTCCGCTTGGTGATAATGTTTATGCACCAACGTATTTCCAACATCAGTAAAGGCTAGATAAGATAAGCATACATTGCGTAATGCACGTTTTGCCATATCTTCCGCTTCAACACGATAACCTGTTAATTTATTTTGGTTATAAGTTACTAAGAAGCGATCTTTTAACGCTTCTGCAATTTGGCGTTGCATAAAATCGCGTACAACCGCAATACCCGCAGGGTCAATCACTTTAAAGGATTCTGCAAATTCGGTTTCTTTAGGTAATGTTAGCGTAAGTGCGGCTAATTCAGGATCTTGATTTGCATTTTCGAGTACTAAAGTTAAGCCATCTAATAATTCAGGCGAGAAACTCATCGCTAGACCTTGTTGATGGCGAGTTAAGTTCGCTTTTAATTCATTGATAAACAGTGTTTGAGCCGCGTCCCAACGAACAAAATCATTCTCAGCATATTTTAACAGTGTGCTAAGTTGCTCTGTGGTGTAGTTATAATCAATACGCACAGGGGCAGAGAAATCACAGAGTAATGCAGGTACTGGGCGTTGCGGTACATTATGAAACTCAAAAGTTTGATTATCGTGAATCACATCTAACACATCACTTACTGTTAATAGCTCGTGCTGTAATTTCAGTTTTTCGCCATTTTGTCCGTAGAGTGCAATTTTCAATGGAATATGCAAATTCACTTTTTCTACTTGATCTGCTGTGGCAGGTGTCATTTGTGCAACGTGTAAACGATAGGTTTGGCGTTTCTCGTCATATTCATCTGCGACTGTCAGTTCTGGCGTACCTGATTGGCTGTACCAACGGCGGAACTGCTGTAAATCAATGCCAGATGCACGCTCCATTGCTGAAACAAAATCTTCGCAGGTTGCGGCTTTACCATCGTTTTCTGCCACATAAAGTTTCATTCCTTTTTGGAATTTCTCTTCGCCTAGTAAAGTGTGAATCATGCGAATGACTTCCGCCCCTTTTTCATAGACGGTTACTGTATAGAAGTTATTCATTTCAATCACTTTTTCAGGGCGAATTGGGTGAGCCATCGGGCTTGCATCTTCGGCAAACTGGAAAGCACGCAAGAAACGGACATCTTCAATACGCTTTGCAGAGCGAGACCATAAGTCCGATGTAAATTCTTGATCGCGGAATACGGTTAAACCTTCTTTTAAGCTTAGTTGAAACCAATCACGACAAGTAATGCGGTTACCCGTCCAGTTGTGGAAATATTCGTGAGCAATCACGCTCTCCACATTCATATAATCTTCATCGGTTGCTGTTTGTGGGTTAGCTAAAACAAACTTAGAGTTAAAAATGTTTAAACCTTTGTTTTCCATCGCGCCCATATTGAAGAAGTCCACCGCTACGATCATATAAATATCTAAATCGTACTCTAAGCCAAAACGTTCTTCGTCCCATTTCATCGAGCGTTTTAAACTTGCCATTGCCCAACTTGCACGATCTAAATTGCCACGATCAACGTAAATTTCTAAATCAACTTCACGCCCGCTCATTGTGGTAAATTTATCTTGTAACAGATCAAAATCACCTGCAACCACCGCAAATAAATAGCTTGGTTTTAAGAATGGATCTTCCCATTCAACCCAATGACGACCATCATCTAAATCACCCTGTGCAATACGATTACCGTTTGAAAGCAAGTATGGATATTTGCTCTTACAAGCGGTTAGTTTCGTACGATATTTTGCAAGTACATCTGGACGATCTAACATATAGGTAATTTGACGGAAACCTTCCGCTTCACACTGGGTACAAATACCATCACCTGATTGATACAGCCCTTGTAAAGACGTATTTTTAGACGGTTGTAATAATGTTTTAATTTCTAATTCAAACTGATCTGATGGGAAATTCTCTAAAGCTAAGGTTAAAGATTCATTATCTTGCTGGTAGTTTGAAAATATTTCGCCATTTAGTTTAACGGAAACTAACTGAAAACTGTGCCCATCTAAACGTAAACTCGTTACTTCTGGATTTTTACGTTGTACGCTTAAACGTGATGTAACTAATGTTTCTTCAGGGTCAAGTTGAAAATCAAGATAAATATCGGTGATAGTAAAATCTGGTTGGCGATAATCTTTTCTAAATTTAGCTTTAGGTTGCATAATATTTCCTCAGATCGTTTTTAAAATAATTTTGTATAAGTATATTGCAGTTTATCAAGAAAGTCATTGAACATTCCCAACTCCAACACATAAGCGAAATTCTACCCCTTTCTTTACCTAATAAAAAAGCGGAATTTGCAAAAAATCCCGCTTTTGTTACCGCTTATATAAACAAATTTAATAATTTCTCGCACCAAAAATCGCAGTACCAATACGCACCATTGTAGAGCCACATTCAATCGCTGTTTGCATATCATCTGACATTCCCATTGATAAGGTATCAATATCCTTAAAATGACATTTTAGCTGTTCAAATAACGTTTGCATTTGTACTAACGCAACACGCTGTTGTTCTGGCTCTGATTCCGGTTTTGGTATTGCCATTAAGCCACGCAGTTTTAAATTCGGTAATTGGCTAATCTCGGTCGCTAATGCAAGCATTTCTGTGGGAGCAATACCTGATTTGGAATCTTCATCGCTAATGTTAATTTGTAGTAATACATTTAGAGCTGGTTTACCGACTGGGCGTTGCTCACTTAAACGTTGAGCTATTTTTAGGCGATCTATCGTCTGTACCCAATCAAAATGCTCTGCTACTAGACGCGTTTTATTCGACTGCAATGCACCGATGAAATGCCACTCCAAATCCGATTGATTAGCAAAATACTGCACCTTTTCAACCCCTTCTTGAACATAGTTTTCACCAAATGCTCGCTGCCCTGCACTAATCGCTTGTTCAATGGCAGAAATTGGCTTAGTTTTACTCACTGCAAGTAATTTCACGCTATTTTCTGGGCGTTGTGCTTGTTGAGTAAATTGTTGAATTTGCTTAGAAATTGTCGCTAAATTTTGAGAAATCGACATTCGTACCTCCAAAAAGCTATAATGTGGAATAATAAAACTCCCCCTGTTTAAAATCAAGGAAACCTTATGGAACAGCTTACAAAAATAAAATTGGTCATTACTGATGTTGATGGCGTATTAACTGACGGTAGTTTGTATTACAGTGAAAATGGCGAGGCTCTCAAATATTTTAATGTCAAAGATGGTTTAGGGATTAAAATGTTACTTGCTTGTGGTATTCAAGTTGCGGTACTTTCAGGTGGTGATACGCCCATTTTGCGTAGAAGAATTAAGGATCTAGGTATTCCACTTTTTCAATTAGGTAAGATGTCTAAAAAACAAGCCTGCTTGGAACTAATGCAGCAAGCGGGGGTTTGTGCAGAAGAAACTGCATTTTTAGGCGATGATACATTAGATCTTCCAGCTTTTGAAGTTTGCGGATTGGCTGTGGCTGTTGGTGATGCCTTTGATTATATCAAGCAACAAGCCGATCTTGTTTTAACGCGTAAAGGGGGGCATTCAGCCTTTCGAGAACTTTCTGATATGATTTTAAACGCGCAGGGCAAAGAAGAAGTTTATGCTTCTGCAGATGGCTTTATGAAAGTTGTAGAGCAGATGGCACAATAATAGATACCAACAAGATCAATAAGCGGTGAGATTTCAAAAATTATTTACCAAATTTGCTCATCTGCTCTGCCAATTTAATGCTTTTAATAATTTCTCGGCGATCAAGCGATTGATTTTCACTATCTAAGGCTCTTTCCCAATAAGTAATTGCTTGTTGGGGATTATTATGTAAAAAAGCATCTGAAGCCAATAATAACAAGCTGGCACTCTCTTGTGCGTCAATTGCGAGTGCTTGCTCAATCCACTCTTGTGCTTGTTCGGTAATCTTTTGTTTATGTAAATAATAATCTGCTGTTGCCATTGCCCCTAGCAGGCTGGCTTTCTTTCCTAGAATACCAGACGCATTATGAAAACAGACTAATGCAGCTTCAAAATCGTTATTTAATGAATAGGCTTGCCCTAGTTCAAACCATAAATCCCCATTATTTCTGTTCTCACGCAGTTGATTTTGCAAATTCACAATATAGTGATGATTACGTTGTTGGCTATCTTCATCAGATTTTTGTTGCTGAAACTGGGTAAATGCTTGCTCGCCTTCAACTACCTGCTGATAACGCCCAGTTTGTCCATAAAATCCTCCTGCGATTATTCCCCATATTCCTAACAGCACAATTTTTTGCCAAGTAAGCGGTAACTTTGAGCTATTTCTTTGCAAGCAAGATTGAGCAAGAGCATTCTGCTCAAACGCTTTGCGATCAGCAATTTCTTGTAAATAATCTTCTCTATCTTTTTCTGTTGCAAAATGTTCAGCAAATCTTACCGCTTGTTGATAATAATCTGCATTGAGTTGTTCACGCTTTGTCATCGTTTTTTCTCTTTACTCGCCAAATAATCCCTACTGCCATTACAAATAAAATCGCAAAAGGCGTTGCCCACAATAACCAAGTTTGTGGCTTTATTGGGGGATTGTAATTGACAAAATCGCCAAAACGATTAGTCATAATATGGATAATTTCTTGATCGCTTTTCCCTTGGTTTACCATTTCATAAACTTCAATTCGCAATTTGTAGGCTTGTGTTGCATTGGATTCAAGTAGGTTTTGATTTTGGCATTGTGGGCAACGGAGTGATTTTGCTAAAGCAATCGCTCTTACACGTTGTTGTTCTGATTGAAACTGAAAGGTATCGATCATTTCCGCCCAAGATGGAGTATTCCAACTAAAGATAATCAAAAAAATGATGAAATACTGTTTCACTATTGTTCCGCCTTTAATTGATTTAAACGTGGTATAAAATCTTGTTCAAAATTCGGGTTATAACCTTTTTGTTGATAACGAATAACTCCATTTTTATCAATGAGATAGCTTGTTGGTGCTGATGAAATATTTAAGGTTTGATTCAGCACATTATGCTGAAAATCATCAATAACAAACAAAAATGGGTTTCCCCAACGTTGTAAGGCTTGTTTAGCATCATCAGGGCGATCAACATAAGTTAAGCCGACAATTTTTACTCCTTGCTGTTGCATTGAAAGCAGTACTGGAAACTCTTTAATACACCAAGTACACCAACTTGCCCAAACATTCAAAATAAAAGGTTCTTTCGGTAAACTCTCTTTATGTAAAGTTGCATTCGCATCAAGCAGACTTCTCGCCGTAAATTCAGGAAATGGTTTACCTTGCCAATTTTCACTGGGCGGAATATTATCGCTACTCTTTAATTGCATAACGAGGAAAAGTACAACAACCAACAATAAGACAAGCGGTAAGAAAAGTAGTATTTTTTTCATTTTATCTTTTTCTCTCTTAATCCAAATACAGCTAATAGTGAAGCAATAACCATCAATACACCTCCTAACCATAAGGCACGAACATAAGGCTTATAGTGTAAGCGAAAGGCGTACTCTTTGTTGCCAAACTTATCGCCCATTACAATGTAAATATCATCTAATCCATAATGAATAAGCCCTACTTCAGCCATTGTCATTGTGCGAATATCATAATAACGGCGTTCTGCTATTGTCGTAGCAAGATATTTCTCTCCATCATATACACGAAATATTGATTGCTCTGCTGTATAATTTTGTCCAAGTTCATTGGAATGTTGAGCATATTCAAACCAAAAGCCAGCCAATTCTGTTCGTTCTGTAGGCTTCATTCGAACACCGATTTCATCACCATAGTGGCTATTCATCATTGCCCCAATCACACAAATTGCAAACCCAATATGCGCAAGCCGCATTGCAAGCGGTCGGATTTGCCACATAAATTGCCGATAAGGTAAATGGGTTAGGATAACCCAGATCGCTAAACTGATAAAAATAAGGGGAAGCCAATCAATTTGGAAAATGTTGTGGCGAGCTAATACACTATAAATTAGTCCTAAAGCAAGTGCTATCGTAATAGGAATGAGTGACAGCTGGGTGATAATCTGCTTAGCCGAACATTGTTTCCAACGTAAAATCGTTGCAAATACCATTATAACAAGCAGACATAAGGCTAATGGAGTAAAAATACTATTAAAATAGGGAGATCCGACCGAGATAGCCCCCCAGCCCATTGCACTAAAGATCATTGGATAAAAGGTGCCTAATATCACCACACAAGTCGCTAATACAAACAGGCTATTTAAGATAAGTAATGCAGTTTCTTTTGATAACCATTTGAACCTTACATTACCTTGCCATAAATTGACCTTGAAGGCAAAAAGTGCCAATGCAATAAAACTCAAACTGAAAAATAGACTTAAAATAGCAATACCACGATCAGCATCAACAGCAAAGGCGTGAACGGAAGTCAGCACGCCTGAGCGGACAATAAAAGTGCCTAATAAGCTCAAGGCAAAAGCAAAAATCGCCAGTAGAATAGTCCAGTAGCTAAAAATGCCGCGTTGTTCACTGACAATTAAGCTATGAATTAACGCCGTTCCAAGCAACCAAGGCATTAGTGAAGCATTTTCGACAGGATCCCAAAACCACCAGCCACCCCAGCCCAATTCGTAGTATGCCCACCAAGCACCTAGTACGATACCTGCGGTTAAAAATCCCCAAGCAATGATTGTCCAAGGACGGATCCAACGAGCGATAGCAAAATCAAACACGCCACCAAGTAACATTGCGACTGTCATTGCAAAAGAAACCGCAAAACCAACATAACCTAAGTAAAGTAAAGGTGGGTGAAAAACCAATCCGATATCTTGTAACATAGGATTGAGATCTCGCCCTTCTGGTGGGGGAGGAAAACTACGCTCAAAAGGGTTTGAAACCAATAAGATAAACAGAGCAAAGCCAAAGATAATCAAGGCTAAAACAGCAAGCGTTCGATTTACAAATAAGCGGTCAATTTTACGTGAAAAAATGTAAAAAATCCCACTCCACAAACAAAGGGCTGTCAGCCAAAATAACATTGAACCTTCGTGTCCACCCCAACTGGCTGAAAATTTAAAAAAAGTCGGTAATTGGCTATTAGAATGGCTAGCAATATAGCTCACACTAAAATCATCAATAATAAAAGCATAAGCTAACGTAGAAAAACAGATACAGCCAAGTAGCAATTGAGTGAGGGTTAGAAAAGCATTATAAGCAAACCATTTTGGCTGCTGACGAATTTCCCCAAAAACTGAAAATACGACTTGTGTTGCTGATATTCCCACTAATAAAATTAAACAAAAATAACCCAATTCAGGGATCATAATTTATCCATAAATTTACAAAAAATCGGTTTATTCTAACCGCTTGTGGTGGACAAAAAAAGTGAGATTATCGTGCTGTTTGATCTAAACTAATTCTTAGTAAATTTCAATTTTTCGAGATAATCCCGATGTTGTTTACTTTGGAAAGGAACAATAATCAAGCCCTCTGCTTGCTCAAGTAATTGATAGAACTGAGGATAATTAAAGCTCTCTAAACAATGACTATTTTGTAAAGATTCATCTTCTGCATATAAACGGCTAATTTGTCTGATTTTGGCTTCTTTTTCCCCTATACATTCAGGGTAAATTTCTACTTTATTCTTTTTATCCAGCACATACACATTAAATTCCCCTGTTGGCAAATCTTCAAAGAAGAACTGTAAAAAACCTTCACTTGCAAAACTATAAATCTCTTTCGGTACGGTGAACGCTTTTGGTGCTTCAACTGTAAGAGATTGTTCATTTTCTGTAATCAGCTCTTTTAATTCAATCTGTTTGCCAAAAACTAATTGCCATTTTTTACCTGCTAGATTAAATGTATCTGCCTGCTTACTCGAAATTCCCCCTGTCTGCACCGTAATACAACGATTTACCAGCCCCATCACAAATTTCTGTAATTCATTACGCAGTTGGACACTGTAACAAAATACATTTACTGATTGTGGCGGAGCCGAACTACGGTAAATTTTATTTGAAATTAGTTTAAGTGCTTTTAAGATAGAATCGTGCCCTTCAATATGCTGTGTGATGATTTCATTCCACATATTACGATAAATAATACTGATACTACCGATAATTCCTTCTTCTGATGAACCTAGATTAAATAGACTAAGTTGAGAAAGATCGGGACGATTACTCATTTCACGAGTTGGATCTTTAGTAAGATTGACGGCAACAATTAAATTACGAATTTCATTTGGGTGATAAAGATCACTCTCTTTAACAATCGGGGATTTCGCTGGGAAAGAAAGACGTAAATCTGCAATAAATTGACGTAATTTAGTTAGGCTAATAGTTTGACTAACTAAATGTAGCTGGGTATTGACGGTTACAATACCATTAAAATATGCCCAAGCTACAAGTTTATTTAGGCTCTTATGATATTGCACATAACGCTTAGTTGAATCATAAGCACTAAGAGGGGCGTGATTGATCATATACCAGCCTGTTTTCGCAGAACAATGTTCTGTCACTTCAACAAAAGTGACCTCATTTTCAGATAGATTGCTTGCAATCTTTTCATTAATAAGGGTAATTTTACCAGGTAGTACTTCAAATACAGAATAGAGCTTACGCATTAACAAATCAGTATCTTGTGGCATTATGCTTGGATCGATCTGAAATTTACGAGCGAAATTGATTAAATGTCGATAGCTCTGTAAAAATTGTTCGACTAGCATCTGTTGGTGACGCATTGCTTGCTTCACTTTCCAATGCGATTTCATTTCTAGCAGATGAAATTCTGTCTCACTCCACCCCCACGTTGTAGCTAAAGCATTGAGTTCTTGTTTTTTCCAACCATCAAGCTGCCCTTCACTTGATTTAATATAAAAACAGTAACGTAAACACTCTAAACGTGTAAATTCTTGACGTTTAGTTAAATAATCTGTAACTTGCTCAAGCATTGCGATATAAGGGTCGAAATGGTAATTCAACGCTTTATTTGAATGTAATAACGCTTTAAATTTTTTAGAGATCAGAAAAGTTTCAGGGTAAGTTTCAGAATAGCTCTCAAGCAACAGAATTTTGATTGCTGATTTATAAGGATAATCAATACCTTTATAAAGTTGCCATAAACTCGCTCCAAAATATTCCCCTAGAGGTAACTCAGAAAAATCACCAAAATCAAGCCATTCATCTAAACAAATTAAATTATTACTAACTGCATTAGTTACTACCGTTTGATAGTCTTCACATTCATCAGATAAATGTAACCACAAGACACGTTTCCCGCCTAAGCGAATCGCAGAACGATAAAATTCATCTAATAAAAAGTAATGCTGTGCTGAACCACAGTGCTCTGCAGTTACTTCACTATCATATTTATGTGAACGGAACTCTTCTGGGTTCATTAGGTAGAAATTGACATCAACGCCCTGTTCTTTTGCCCATAGCTCGATTTTATGTAATTTTTTTTCTAAATAATAACGCTCATCTTCTGAAAATTGTTTTGAATAGCAGAGCCAGAAATCTAAATCAGATAAGGTTGTTTGAGTAATTGAGCCTAAGCTCCCCATTGCATATAAACCATCAAAATCAAAGTGTTCAATACTATATAGTTGAATGTCTGCTAAATAAGCCGATTGAGTCTCATTTGGTTCAAATTGATAAATGCCACAAGGAGCATTTTCTGTATAAGATGCAAGCGAAGGGTGATTATAGTGCAGTAAAAGCGGTACAAACGTAAATACACGCTGAAAAGCATCATTTGAATTATTCAATGCCCTTTTGATTCGAAATTGATCAAGCTGATCAATACGCCGAATAGTTTCTGATAATGAAATAAAAGAACGATCTGTTAAATCAATCTGTTCTAAAAAAAGTTCTCTCATTCCATTAACCTTACAAAAAAGAGATTAATTTAGCATTTAAAACGGGAAAGTAAAGCGTTCTAGATAGCTAATCATAATTTATTACAAAAATGTTAATATTTTTATCTGTCATTATGTATAGTAGTTATACTCCATTACCTAGTATTTACCTGTAAATGCAAAAAACCGCAAGCTATCTCTAACTTGCGGTTCTCTCTATATAATACCCTGATGGTGCCCTACTCTCACATGGCGAATCACCACACTACCATCGGCGTTACTGCGTTTCACTTCTGAGTTCGGTATGGAGTCAGGTGGGACCACAGCACTACGGCCATCAGGAAAATCCT
>NZ_JBSIUP010000020.1:0-43606 GCF_053654055.1 Ursidibacter sp. B-7004-1
ATCATCCACGATCGATGTGCCAATAAGATCAAATGCTCCCCCCGCCACATCACCGGTATTATTTAATGCGAAGACCTCAGAATAGTGACGTTTATCATCGATCATCATACTAGACCAAGTTGTTCCATCAAAACGCCAAATGGTAGCGATATTATTACCACCAGCAGAAACAGTATCATAGCCTGCAACAATATCACCTTTATTATTAACAGCATTAGCCGAAGATGTTTCTGACGATAATCTCATTAATGACCAATTACCATTTTCTTCTGTCCAAACGCTAGCGTTAGTATTGTAGTCGCTCTCGTAGTCTTGCACTCTACGATTTGGAAGAACATTGATATTACCAACGGCTTGTGTTCCCGAGCCATTTAACCCTAGTATTGCCCCTTTGAAGTCTTCCTCTGAGCTTTCGTCATAAGGGAGTTCTATCGGTTCACTCCATTTGCCATTTTGCCATTTCCAAATAGTAGGCACTAGGTACTTAGTTGTCTTATGTGCACTTCCTCCAGCTACATTTCCTTGATCATTAAGGGCGTAAACAAAGGAGAGTATTTTTTTATCTAATTGAACTGGTTTAACAAAGTAAGGAAGATCATATTTGTCATCCTCACTTTGCCATTTTTTCCATTGCCAAGTGGAATCAATATGATAGTTATTATTATATGTCGCAAAAATGGAACCTGTGGCATTAATTGCACGTACACCGCTATCTTGTTTATTAATAATAGGTTTAGCCGTAGCAGGTTGATAATTGTTAGAAGTGGCTTCTTGAGCAGAACTCAATTGAGAAAAAGAAAAAATTGCCAACGCAATTAAAGAATAGTTAAATTTTGCTTGCTTGCTTGCTTGCTTGCTTGCTTGCTTGCTTGCTTGCTTGCTTGCTTGCAGAATTATAAAACATAGTGTTTTCCTTATTTGTGAAATAATATTATCAAGGGGGATATATTATAAAGAATTAGGATGCTTATTTCTATATTTTTTAATTCTAAAATGACTATTGCTATAATAGCGATTATGTAACTGTTACACAAAGAGCAATATAAATTTGCGGTATTATGTAGCAGTTGCACAATTCCCCTCGCCCGCTTGCGGGAGAGAGTTTTTTCAATTTTGTGCAACTGCTACATAATACCGTAAATTTGAACAGTGGTCTTAAGCGACAGTAATTTACTGTCGCTTAATTATTTCATCTATTTGCACTTATTTCTGACGCATTGCAGGGAATAAAATTACATCACGAATAGATGGAGCATTTGCAAAAATCATTGCTAAACGGTCAATACCTAAACCTTCACCTGCTGTTGGTGGTAAGCCATGTTCTAATGCAACCACAAAATCATCATCATAGAACATTGCTTCATCATCTCCCGCTTCTTTCGCTTCTACTTGAGCTTGGAAACGTTCAGCTTGGTCTTCAGCATCATTTAATTCTGAGAAACCATTACCAATTTCACGTCCACCAATGAAAAGCTCAAAGCGATCAGTAACATCAGGGTTCTCATCATTACGGCGTGCTAATGGAGAAATTTCCGCAGGGTGAGCCATTAAGAAAGTCGGTTGAATCAGTTGATGTTCTGCAACTTCTTCAAAAATTGCATTAACAACTGAACCTAATCCCCACGATTTTTGAATTTCGATATGTAATCCTTTCGCAATCGCAACGGCTTTATCAAAATCATGTAAATCTTCAAGGCTAATACCATTGCCATACTTCACAATGGCATCGTGCATTGTAATACGCTCAAATGGTTTACCGAAGTCAAAGACATATTCACCGTAAGGAACATCTGTTGTCCCTAAAATATCTAATGCTAAACGGCGTAACAACTCTTCAGTGTTATCCATTAAGTCGTGATAGTCTGCATAGGCTTGATAGTATTCGATCATTGTAAATTCAGGGTTATGACGAACAGAAACCCCTTCATTACGGAAGTTACGGTTTAATTCAAATACACGCTCAAATCCACCTACAACTAAACGTTTTAAATAGAGTTCTGGTGCAATACGCAAATACATATCTACATCTAATGCGTTATGGTGTGTGATAAATGGTTTAGCTGCTGCACCACCTGGGATAACTTGTAACATTGGTGTTTCAACTTCAATAAAACCTTTTTCAAGGAAGAATTGGCGAATACCTGATACCACTTTTGAACGAATCACAAAAGTGCGGCGAGATTCTTCATTTGCAATAAGATCTAAATAACGCTGGCGATAACGAGTTTCTTGATCTGTTAAGCCTTTATGTTTATCTGGTAATGGGCGAAGTGCTTTGGTTAATAATTCAAACTCTGTCGCACGAACAGTCAATTCACCAGTTTTTGTTTTAAATAATGTACCTTTAACGCCCACAATATCGCCTAAATCAAGCATTGAAATAGTATTTTCATACTCTCCTTCAGCTAAATTATCACGAGCAACATAAAGTTGAATTTTATCGCTTACATCTTGAATAGTAATAAAAGTTGCCTTACCCATTGCACGACGTAACATAATACGCCCTGCAACTACGGCTTGAATTTCTTTGGCTTTTAACTCTTCACCATCTACACCATCATATTTTTGGTGAAGATCCTGAGCTAAATCTTCACGACGGAATGTATTAGGAAAAGGATTTCCTCTTTGGCGTAATTGATTTAATTTCTCACGGCGAGCTAACATTTCGCCATTCAAATCAAGTTCTTGGTTTTCTTGTTCAGACATTTTATTACCTTAATTTAAAAAGAATTTTATGCATTTAAAAGGCGAGATTATAAGCGAATTTACATACTTTTTATAGCAAAATTCTTCATTTACAAAAACTGAAAATATAAAAGAGTAGCTCCAAAATTAGACTACTCTTTCACAGATTTAAGAAATAGTTGTACCTTCTTCAGTACCTGTAACAACTTGGCGTAAAGCACCCGCTTTACCCATATTAAAGACACGAATTGGCATTCCGTGGTCACGAGCAAGCGTGAAAGCAGCTAAATCCATTACTTGTAATTCTTTATCAATAACTTGCTCATAGCTTAATGTTTTATAAAGTACGGCATCTGGATTTTTAGCAGGATCTTTATCATAAACACCATCAACTTTAGTCGCTTTTAATACCACATCAGCTTCAATTTCAATACCACGCAAACAAGCGGCTGAATCCGTTGTAAAAAATGGGCTACCTGTACCTGCTGAAAAAATGACTACACGTTTTTCACGTAACATTTTGATTGCTTCAGACCAGTTATATGTATCGCAGATACCATTTAATTGGAACGCAGACATTAACTTCGCATTCACATCTGCACGATGTAAAGCATCACGCATTGCCAAACCATTCATTACTGTTGCTAACATTCCCATATGGTCGCCTACAACTCGGTTCATACCTGCTTTCGCTAATTTTGCACCACGGAATAAATTACCACCACCAAGAACAACACCGACTTCAACGCCCATTTCTAATAATTCTTTAATCTCAATTGCCATTCTATCTAAAATAGATGGATCAATTCCAAATCCTTCATCACCTTGTAATGCTTCGCCACTCAGTTTCAACAAAATTCGTTTATAGATTGGATTGCTCATTATTGACCTCTTTATAACAGTTGTAGGAAAAAATCGGGCTATTATAGTACATTGTTACATTAGATAAAATAGACAAAGCAAATAGAACTTCACTAACATTTTCGGTAAAATCAGCTCTCCGATTTATGATATAAAATAATACAATGATAAACCTAAAATTTTCCCAACTATTCAGTATTATTACTGTTTTTCTATTAGCTTACTTCACAAGCTATTTAATGCTACTGGGTTCAGGCTTTTTTACTACATTTGATTTCTTCGCAACGTTATTGCTTAGCTTTTTCATACTACTTTTAAACTCATCAACAAAACGGTTCTATTTGGTATTACTTCCATTAGTAATCTTATACGGCTTTTACACCCCGATAGGATTAACGTTTGGTTCGCCATCATATCAATATGTTGCGTCTGTATTCGCCACAGATTTACAAGAAAGCAAAGAGTTTTTTGCCCAAATCCCACTCAAAAACCTGCTTATTTGTATAACTATTTTTGCCAGTTTATTTTTAGGGAGATTTATCAGCCGAAAATATCAAATTAGCTTTTATCGCAATAAAACTTTTGTTGTAACAAGCTTATTCTTACTTTTTTTAACGTCTCCGCCTGCACTTTTTATTCGTGAGAGTTTTGATTCTATTCATACAGTTTATAGTGAACTCAAACGCTTAAATTCGCTGAGTGTAAAAAGTGAATGGGGAGAATCAAGCCTGAATGCTAATTCTCGTTACGATGACTATATTTTAGTGATTGGTGAAAGTGCTCGAAAAGATTACCATCACGCTTATGGATACCCGATTGAAAATACCCCTTTTATGAGTAAAGAGAAAGGAACTTTAATTGATGGGCTAACAGCAGGTGGTACGAATACTATCGCCTCACTCAAACTGATGCTGACCAAACCTAATAGTGAAAAATGGGAAGGGAATTATTCATTGAGCTTAGTTGATTTGATTAAATCTGCGAATATAAAAACCTATTGGCTCTCTAACCAAGGTTATCTTGGTACTTTTGATACGCCAATATCGTCATTAGCGAATAAAAGTGATGAAAAGATCTTCTTAAAATCTGGGGATTCCTTTAATCAGAATATCAGTGATTTCGCTCTACTACCTAAATTTAACGCTATTCTTAACCAAGAATATCAAGGCAAACGCTTTATTGTGGTACATCTATATGGTTCTCACCCAATCAGTTGTGATCGCTTAACGGATTATCCAAAAATATTCAGCGATGAAATGATTGATAAACGATATGCCAATGTAAACTGCTATATTTCAACGATTAAAAAGACCGATCATTTATTAGAAAAGCTATATCAAACTTTGAATGATAACGCTGAAAAAAGTCAGCGTTCATTCTCTATGGTCTATTTTGCTGATCACGGGCTTGCTCATCACATTACAGAAAAAAGTATTGATATTCATAATAGCAGTGGTAAAAGCAAACTTCATTTTGATATTCCACTCTTTAAAATCTCAAGTGATGATACAGAACGTAAAAGTTATAAAGCCTTCAAATCTGGATTAAATTTTACTGATGGCATAGCCAACTGGATTGGTATTGCTAATCCTAAGGTAAATCCTGACATTGATTTATTTAGCCCAGAGAGTGATAAAAGTGATTATGGGTTAAAGCAAATGATTGAGAAATTTGAAGGGGATATCGATCCTGCTGTGGTAATTCCAACTAAATAGGTATGATAAAAAAGGTTGGCAAATCATTGTTGCCAACCTTTTTTACATTCTGTTATTCAAACTTATTTTAAATTTGCAAAAGCCTGTAATAAATCAGCTTTAATATCTTCAACGTGTTCTAAGCCCACAGAGAAACGCAATAATTTATTACAAACGCCACGAGCAATACGCTCTGCCTCTGGAATATCCATATGCGTTTGAGTAGCTGGATAAGTAATAAAACTTTCTGTTCCACCTAAACTTTCTGCAAAGGTAATCAATTTAATACCTTTTAAGAAAGTATTCACCCAATTTTCATCTTTTAGACGGAAAGATAACATTCCACCTTTTCCAGAATAAAGCACATCTTGTACCTGTGGTTGTTCTGCTAGGAATTTTGCTAATTCTGTTGCGTTTTGTTGATGACGTTCAACACGCAATGCAAGGGTTTTTAAGCCACGAATAATTAAATAGCTATCAAATGGCGAAAGCACAGCACCAGCCCCATTTTGCATATAGAATAATCTGTCACAAAGTTCTTGACCTTTTGCCACAATTAAACCTGCAAGCACATCATTATGTCCAGAAAGGTATTTAGTTGCACTATGAATAACAATATCTGCACCTAAATCTAACGGTTTGAATAACACAGGCGTTAAGAAGGTGTTATCCACAATGAGCATTAAATTATGTTTTTTCGCAATTTGAGCAATAGCTGCAACATCACACTCTTCCATCAATGGATTTGATGGTGTTTCAACAAAAATCGCTTTGGTATTTGGTGTGATTGCAGCTTCAATCGCAGATAAGTCTGCAGTGTTTACATAAACGGGTTTCACTGTGTTATGATTTTTATAACTAAAATCAAGCAAGCGGTAGGTTCCGCCATACACATCACTAGAAATAATCCACTCATCAGGTGCAGTAAAAAGTGACATTATAAGTTGAATTGCCGCCATTCCTGATGCACAAGCAAAACCTGCATCACCATTTTCTAAATCAGCAATGCCTTGCTCTAACACTGAACGAGTTGGGTTTTTTGTACGGGTATAATCAAAGCCTGTTGATTCACCAATACCAGCGTGACCATAAGCTGTTGAAAGAAAAATTGGGGTTGCAACCGCACCCGTACGTTCATCGGTACGATTACCTAATTGCACTAATGTTGTTTCAATATTGTTGTGCTTCATTTGTTGTCCTTTTGCAAAAAATTAAATTAATCTGACCGCTTATTAAAGATTATTTAAATCTAAAACATCTGTCATATCAAATAAACCATTCTGTTTTTGTTGTAACCACTTCGCTGCACGCACTGCTCCGTTAGCAAAAGTCATTCGGCTAGATGCTTTATGAGCAATCTCTACTCTTTCGCCTTCATCAGCAAACCAAACACTGTGCTCACCCACAACATCGCCTGCACGAATAGTGGCAAAACCAATTTCATCACGTTTACGTTCGCCTGTAATGCCTTCACGAGCAAAAACACCGTGAGTTTTTAAATCACGACCTAATGTTTTAGCAATATGCTCTCCCATTGAGAGTGCAGTGCCTGACGGAGCATCAACTTTATGACGATGATGAGCTTCAATGACTTCGATATCACAATAATCGCCCATTACTTTCGCGGCTTTTTCCAACAATTTAAAAACCAAATTTACCCCAACACTATAATTAGAAGCAAATACAATGGCGATTTTTTCTGATGCGTTTTTAATTGCTTGCTTTCCAGCATCGTCAAAACCGGTTGTGCCAATAATCATCTGTTTTTGATGTGCGACACAAAAAGCAATGTGTTCTAAAGTACCTTCTGGACGTGTAAAGTCAATTAAGAGATCAAACTTATCTGCTTGGCTAGCTAAATCATCACTAACAGCAACACCCAGTTGCCCAATTCCTGCCAGCTCTCCTGCATCAGCCCCCACTAATGAAGAACCTTTACGCTCAAATGCAGCACCTAATTCTACCCCTTGCGCATTATGAACTGCCTGAATAAGCTGTCTGCCCATTCGACCGCCTGCTCCCACAACCCCAATTTTTAATGTCATATTCTGTCCTTAAATTTATTTATCGAAAATGGCGTGATTTTATAAGAAAATGACGGTTATTGTAAGCTAAAAACATCTAATCATAAATTATCTTTTCTACTATTCATTATCAAAATCTATATGATAATTTTGAATTTACCTAATAAAGAATACTATGGAAATACTTAATAGACGATAATATCAAACAGTAGATCTCCATTTGATTTACCTGAATTGAAAATCAGCAAGTAAGAATATTAGTCTTAGCCATAAGCAAGTGAGAATATTTATATATTTAGTTCTCACAAAATAGCCTAACAAATACATTACTTGCTGAACATTATTTGTTAAATAGTTAATTTAGCTTATATTCAATTACTGCACCGCAATAATTTGCCCATTTTGGTAATCAACCACAACATCTTTATTCGGTAGCAATTTACCTGATAAAATTTGCTGTGCAAGCGAGTTTTCTACTTCTTGTTGAATAGCTCGTTTAAGCGGTCTTGCTCCAAAGAGTGGGTCAAAGCCTGCATTACCAATATGATCAACTGCAGCATCTGTAACCGTAACATTATAGCCACGTTCTGCCATACGTTTAATTAAGCGTTGTAATTGAATTCGGGCAATTGCACGAATATTCGCTTTATCTAGTGGGTGGAATACAACAGTTTCATCAATACGGTTAATAAACTCTGGTCGGAAATGTTGCCCAACGACATTCATTACGATATTTTTCATCTCATCGTAGCTCATATTCTCCGCATTTTCTTGAATTAGATGTGACCCTAAATTTGATGTCATAATGACAACAGTATTGCGAAAATCAACGGTTCTACCCTGTCCATCAGTTAAACGACCATCATCAAGCACCTGAAGTAAAATATTAAATACATCAGGGTGTGCTTTTTCTACTTCATCAAGCAAAATAACCGAATATGGACGGCGACGAACTGCTTCAGTTAAATATCCACCTTCTTCATAACCTACATATCCTGGCGGAGCTCCAACTAAACGAGATACGCTGTGTTTTTCCATAAACTCTGACATATCAATACGCACCATTGCATCTTCACTATCAAACAAGAAGTTAGCAAGAGTTTTACAAAGTTCGGTTTTACCTACGCCCGTTGGTCCTAAGAATAGGAACGATCCGATTGGGCGATTTGGATCAGACAATCCAGCTCGGCTACGACGAATCGCATTCGCTACCGCATCTACCGCTTCTGCTTGTCCAATTACACGTTTATGTAAAACTTCTTCCATTTTAAGCAATTTCTCTTTTTCACCTTCCATCATTTTAGAGACTGGAATGCCCGTTGCTTTTGAAAGCACTTCAGCAATTTCTTCATCGGTTACTTTGGTTCTTAATAACTGATTTTCCGCATTTTCATCTTCTCGTTTTTGTGCTTCTGCAAGCTGTTTCTCTAAATCAGGAATAACACCATATTGAAGCTCTGCCATTTTTTCAAAGTTATTTTCACGACGAGCTTGTTCCATTTTAAAACGAGCGTCTTCTAATTTCTCTTTAATATTCTGGGTGCCTAACAAGGCGGACTTTTCTGCTTTCCAAACTTCTTCCAATTCCGCATATTCACGCTCACGAGCGGTAAGATCTTCGGTTAATTTTGCAAGTCTTTGGCGACTTGCTTCATCATCTTCTTTTTGAAGTGCTTGTTGCTCCAATTTTAGTTGGATAATACGGCGTTCTAAACGATCTAATGGTTCAGGTTTAGAATCAATTTCCATACGCAAGCTAGATGCTGCCTCATCAATTAAATCAATCGCTTTATCAGGTAATTGGCGATCTGAAATATAACGATGCGAGAGTGTCGCTGCAGCTACGATTGCGGGGTCAGTAATTTGAACGTGATGATGGAGTTCATAGCGTTCTTTTAATCCACGCAATATAGCGATGGTATCTTCCACTGTTGGCTCATCAACCAACACTTTTTGGAAACGGCGTTCAAGAGCGGCATCTTTCTCAATATATTGACGATATTCATCAAGTGTTGTCGCACCAACACAGTGTAATTCCCCACGAGCAAGAGAAGGCTTGAGTAAATTGCCTGCGTCCATTGCACCATCGGTTTTTCCTGCACCAACCATTGTATGAATTTCATCAATAAAGAGAATAACTTGTCCTTCTTCTTTGGCTAATTCATTTAATACTGCTTTTAAACGCTCTTCAAACTCACCACGATATTTTGCCCCTGCAATCAATGCTCCCATATCTAATGAGAGAACTCGTTTATTTCTTAATCCTTCAGGCACTTCATTATTCACAATACGTTGTGCCAAACCTTCTACAATCGCTGTTTTACCGACTCCAGGCTCACCAATCAGCACTGGGTTATTTTTGGTACGGCGTTGTAAGACTTGAACAGCTCGGCGAATTTCTTCATCACGTCCGATAACGGGATCTAACTTACCGCTTCTTGCTCTTTCTGTTAAATCAATTGTATATTTTTGTAATGCTTGACGGGTTTCTTCTGCATTTTGACTATTCACGTTTTCTCCCCCACGAATTTGTTTAATTGCCGCACTAATTTTTTCTTTGGTTAATCCATACTGTTTGAGTAATTTGCCTACTTCACCGTTATCATCTAAAGCAGCTAAGACAAATAATTCTGATGATACAAAACTATCTCCAAATTGCTGAGCTAATTTATCGCACTGATTTAATAAGCGGAAAAGCTGCTGCGAAGGCTGGATATTCGTACCTTCCACTTGTGGAAAACGCTGAATAATCGTTTCCAATTCTTGAGTTAATTTAGCTGGTGCAACATTTAAAGCACTAAATAACGGAGCAACCGAACCATCATTTTGTTTTAATAATGCTAACAGTAAATGTGCAGGTTCAATGTAAGCATTATCTTTTCCAACCGCGATAGACTGTGCATCTGCAATCGCAGATTGAAATTTACTGGTAAATTTATCAATATTCATATTTTTCCTTAAAATTCTTTTGTTGTTTAACATTCTGACATTGAGAGATTGAACTCTCGCTTGACGGAACAATAAATTGGGATTGTCAAGATAATTTCAAGTAAAAATGTGAAGAGGATCACATAAAACTTCTCAATAGATTATTTTTCGAACTAGATCGACTTTTTATCCCTATCAATTTGATTAATCTACTACGTTTATTTATCTTTCTGAATACCATTGCACTCAATATATAAAAAATATATTATGAATACCAATTTTATACATTTTGAATCAATTCTGTTTGAATATGACCCCAATAAAAGTCTAAGCAATCTAGCCAAACACGGCATAGATTTTGAACAGGCGAAACAACTTTGGAAAGATGAAACTAGAATACTATTAACAGTTAAACTTGAACCAGAAATACGTTACTTAATCATAGGTAAAATAGCCCAGAAACACTGGGCTGCTATTTACACAATGAGGAATGGATGTATTCGCATTATTTCTGTACGAAGAGCAAGAAAACAAGAGAGAAATTATTATGAATCACACAACTAGCACAGAAACATTTGAGCAAATTTTTGATGATGGTAAAGAAGATATTCTCCATCTATGTAATTTATCCACTGCTCAACGCCCAAGTCAAATAAAACGGGTTAATGTTGATTTTCCACTTTGGATGGTAGAAAGCCTAGATAAACAAGCCAAGCACCTCGGTGTGCCAAGACAAGCATTGATAAAAATGTGGATAGCCGAGAAATTACCAAACTACTCCCCTAAAGCATAACTTGCTATTTACAAAAGTAAAACTGCTGTACGTTTCGTATTATTTGGCGATTTATATCCTTAACTGTCCCCTGAGTTAGTCTTGCAATTTGCTCAATAATTGCCCTAAGCTGTTTTTCAATCTCAATTGGCTCAAAACCTTGATGCAGCCAAGGGGCATCGGTTTCAATCATTAGGCGAGAAAGGGGAAATTGCTTTACCACCTTTTGTGTTTTGGGATTATGTAAAATATCGGGGGTTACACTAACATAATAAGGTGTATGCAAAAGTTCATTTAACATTTCATCACTGGCTTTAAACCAATGAAAATGAGCTTTCTTCACTTGATATTTACTCAGTAAGGATAAAGCAATATCCGTATCGTCATATACAATATGCAAATTTAGCGGTAAATCATACCGCTTACTTAACTGAATAAACTGCTCAAGTAGATCAATATAGGGCTGATAATCTAAACTGGGTTGCTCTTGCTTACGATAGTAAGGCAGTCCCACTTCCCCACAAGCGGTCAGATATTGATGATTTTTTGCAATCCAATCAAATAAGCGATTTTGTTCATTTTCAGTCGGTAGATCTTGTTCAGGGTGAAAGCCTGCACAACAGTAGATATGAGAAAAACGTTGCTTTAAAGACAATAAACGCCGACTACTATCCAAATTAGTTGCAACGGCGATAAGTCCTTGTAGATTTGAGTTAGTACAAATCTGAGTAATCTGCTCATCTGAAAATTGATCTAAGTGAATATGTCCGTCAAACATTGTTCAAATTACATTCTAAAAATAAATAATCATTAGTATAAATTTAATTCTTATTTGTTCTAAGACTTCTTTTCAAATTTTTGATTTATATCACATTTTTCTAAAAATCATCTCAGTATAATCAGCTCAACATACTACATAAAGGAGGCTGTATGGAAGACAATATCACTGTCAAAAAACTGATTGTCGGCACAATATCACTACTATGTGCCATTATTTTCTTTGGTGGGTTTGCGAAGGATATTTTCGGTGGAATATTTGACTTCGGCAAATTAACAGGGCAATTTCCAGAGTGGTTTAAAACCGCAGGTGGAACGAGTGCAAAAGGGGGATTTATCTTCGCTCTTTCACTTATCCCAAGTGTAATGCTTGCATTAGGGTTTGTCGCTATTTTTGAACATTACGGAGCATTAGCAGCCGCTTCAAAATGGCTTAGCCCTATCCTAAAACCAGTAATGGGTATTCCAGGTTCTTGTTCTATCTCATTAATTGCAAGTACACAAAGTACTGATGCAGGTAGTTCAACTACAAAATTCTTACGCAATGAAGGGAAAATCACTTATAAAGAGTTGCTGATTTTTGCAGCGTTCCAATTTAGTGCAGGAGCGTTATTAACTAACTTCTTATCATCATTCGCACCATTATTATTAGTGAGCGATAAAGCAGGCACAACAGCACCTGTTTCTATTGCAATGTGCTTAGGAATTATTTTTGTCTTTAAAATTGTTGGGGCAAACTTAATGCGTTTATATGTCAAAAAATTTGTGAAAGATGACGAGGTGGAAGTATGAGTAGCCAAAATAAATTAATCACTGATATTTTTATTGATGGTGCAAAAAAAGGTTGGAATATCGCAATCAATAGTACTGTTCCAAATGTGTTAATGGCATTCGTAATCATTTATATGCTAAATACTTCGGGTCTATTAAAAATATTTGGCGAATATTTGGGCTTTATTATGGTCCCACTCGGTTTACCAGGGGAATCTATTGCAGTATTTCTCGCTGCATTCCTTAGTTGGGGCGGTGCTGCTGGTGTGCTAGTTGCATTAGTTCAGGAAGGTGTTTTAAATGCACAACATATTGCAATTTTAATTCCTGGAATGGCATTAGTTGGTTCAACCATTCAGTATATGGGGAGAATACTAGGTGTATTAGGCGTACCTGGTAAGCATTATTTAATCTTGTTTGGTATCTGTATTATCAATGCCTACCTAGCAATGTTAGTAATGCGTTTTGTTATTTAATTTAAAACGGCTTAGCTCTTTTCGCGGAGTTAAGCCGTTTGCATTCAAATAAATATCAATATCTACATATCAACTTCTGCAGAAACGTCAGCATTCTCTTCGCTGTCAATCTCACAAATTCTCTCTAAGCTCACCACTTGTTCATCTTGAGCAGTACGAATAATACGAACCCCTTGAGTATTTCTACCCACTAAGCTCACTTCATTAACACGAGTACGAACTAACGTGCCTGCATCAGTGATTAACATAATTTGGTCATTTTCTTCAACTTGAACTGCAGCAACCACTTTACCGTTACGTTCGTTCACTTTAATTGAAACAACCCCTTTTGTTGCACGAGATTTAATCGGATATTCACTTAAAGCAGTACGTTTACCATAACCGTTTTGCGTTACGGTTAGAATTTCGCCTTGGGTATGCGGAATCACCAACGATACGACTTTATCAGTGGTTAAATTAACACTTGATGTTTCTTCTGCATCTTCATTTTCAACAGTTTCAATTTCCACCTCTTCTATCTCATCAGTAGAAATTTCTGTGGTAGCTAATTTAATGCCACGCACACCTGTTGCGACACGTCCCATTCCACGCACTTGGGTTTCAGCAAATCGAACAACACGCCCTTGTGCAGAGAAGAGCATTATTTCGCTTTCACCATTGGTAATATCAACTCCGATCAATTCATCGCCTTCGCGAAGTTTTAACGCAATCAGACCGCTTGATCTCACATTGCTAAAGGCATCTAACGATACTTTCTTCACCGTTCCACTTGCCGTTGCCATAAAGATAAATTTGTCTGCACTAAATTCACCATTTGGAACAGGTAAAATAGCCGTAATACGTTCATTTTCTTCTTTTACCAGTGGCAAGATATTAACAATTGGTGTTCCCCTTGCGCCACGACTCGCTTGTGGAAGTTGGTAAACCTTCAGTTGATATAAACGTCCACGGCTAGAGAAACAAAGAATGGTATCGTGAGTATTCGCCACTAATAAACGCTCAATGAAATCATCTTCTTTCATTTTCGTTGCAGACTTACCCTTACCGCCACGACGTTGGGCTTCGTAGTCGGAAAGTGGTTGATATTTCACATACCCTGCGTGAGAAAGCGTTACAACAACATCTTCCTGAGCAATAAGATCTTCTAAATTGATATCACCTGATGCGGCGGTAATTTCGGTACGGCGTTCATCACCAAATTCTGCTTTCACTTTTTCTAGCTCTTCACGAATAACTTCCATTAAACGTACTGGGCTATTTAAAATATGTAATAACTCACCAATGATCACTAAAATTTCTTTATATTCATCTAGAATTTTTTCGTGTTCTAACCCTGTTAAACGGTGTAAACGTAATTCAAGAATTGCTCTTGCTTGTGTTTCAGAAAGGAAATATTCGCCATTACGTACACCGCAATTTTCTGGAGCATCATCAGGACGAGCAACATCAACGCCAGCAGCTTCAAGCATCGGGGCAACATTGCCTAATGCCCAAGAGCGAGAAAGTAGTGCTTCACGTGCTTCATCTGCGGTTTTAGAATTTCGGATTAACTCAATGACAGGATCGATATTTGCGAGTGCAATCGCCA
Organism: Ursidibacter sp. B-7004-1; assembly: GCF_053654055.1. NCBI lineage: Bacteria > Pseudomonadati > Pseudomonadota > Gammaproteobacteria > Pasteurellales > Pasteurellaceae > Ursidibacter > Ursidibacter sp. B-7004-1. Next base: position 14,577 of record NZ_JBSIUP010000020.1, read on the forward strand.
AACCTTCTAAAATATGTGCTCGTTCACGCGCTTTGCGTAATTCAAAAATAGTACGGCGAGTAACCACTTCCCTACGGTGTAGTACAAAGGCTTCGATAATTTGTTTTAGATTAAGCACTTTTGGCTGACCGTGATCCAGTGCAACCATATTGATACCAAAGGTAACTTGCATCTGGGTTAGAGCGTAAAGGTTGTTTAAGACTACTTCGCCAACTGCATCACGCTTAATCTCAATCACAATGCGTAAACCATCTTTATCCGATTCATCACGCAACTCGCTGATCCCTTCTACTTTTTTATCTTTGACCAACTCTGCAATCTTTTCGATCAATTTTGCTTTGTTCACTTGGTAAGGAATTTCGGTAACGATGATTTGCTCACGTCCTTTAGCGGTGGTTTCCACAGTCGCTTTTGCACGCACATAAACTTTACCACGTCCTGTACGATAGGCATCTTCGATCCCTTTGCGTCCGTTAATAATCGCTGCTGTCGGGAAATCAGGGCCGGGAATATGTTGCATTAGCTCTTCAATACTAATTTGATCGTTTTCAATATAAGCCAAGCAACCGTTTAATACTTCATTTAAGTTATGGGGAGGAATATTTGTTGCCATCCCTACCGCAATACCCGATGAACCGTTCACTAATAAAGCTGGAATTTTGGTTGGCAATACATCTGGAATCATCTCTTTGCCATCATAGTTTGGCGAGAAATCAACGGTTTCTTTATCCAGATCAGTGAGCAACTCTTGGGTAATTTTTTGCATACGGACTTCGGTATAACGCATCGCCGCTGGTGCATCACCATCAATAGAACCAAAGTTCCCTTGCCCATCAACTAACATATAGCGTAATGAGAACGGTTGAGCCATACGTACAATAGTGTCATATACTGCTGAATCACCGTGAGGGTGATATTTACCGATAACATCACCAACCACACGGGCAGATTTTACATAAGGCTTGCTAGCGGTGTTGCCACTCTGATCCATTGAGAACAACACTCGGCGGTGTACAGGTTTTAAGCCATCACGCACATCGGGTAAAGCACGTCCAACAATGACCGACATTGCGTAGTCAAGGTAAGATGTTTTCAGCTCTTCTTCAATACTGATGGGGGTAATATCTTTGGCTAATTCGCTCATTGAAATATCCTAATCACGTTACAAAAAATCCCCATTTTCTCAGGGGCAAAAATTGGACGAGAGTATAACACAAAAGCAACATAAACGGGGGATTTTCCTAATACGAAAAATCATTCAACCTTTTTGTAAAAAAACGCTAGAATGTTACCGCTTATTCTTGAACAACATCGACAATAAAAATAAAGGAGTGAACAATGATTAAAGATATTGATGAATTGACAGACGAACAAATTGAAATCTGTTTAAACAGCGGTACAGAAAGACCATTTACAGGTAAATTCTTAAATGAAGATAGGGTGGGGACTTATCGTTGTGTGCGTTGCCATAATGCTCTTTTCCGCTCTGATACTAAATTTGATGCAGGCTGTGGTTGGCCAAGTTTTTATGAAACAATATCAGAAACATCACTACGTTATTTAGATGATTATAGCTTAGGTCGCCATCGTACTGAGATCCGTTGCGGACATTGTGATGCTCATATGGGACACGTTTTCCCAGATGGTCCACCACCGACAGGATTACGTTTCTGTTTAAACTCTGTTGCATTAAATTTTAAATGGGACGAAACAGGCGAAGAAATTGATGGGTAAATAAGAAACAGCAGATACAGTGGGAATAAGCTGTATCTGCCTAACCTAAGTATGAAATACGATAGTACTTACTATTACTTCGCCAATTTAATTTCTTCCATCCATCTATTAATTAAACGCTTTCCTTCTTCACTTGAACCAAAACGTTCAAAGTCTAATTCGACTAATTTAACACCTGACAATTTAACCGATTGCGGGGCAACTTCTGCCTTCACATTTGTTGGAATTTGATAAACACCGTGTTCACGCCAAGGAATTTCTTGTGCTTCTTTAGATAATACCCAATCCATAAATAATTTTGCGTTATCTAAATTTCTTGCTCCTTTGATAATACTACTTCCCCCTAATGCATACCCTACCCCATCTTCAGGTAATACAGCTTCAACAGGTGCGCCTTTTTCTTTTTCAGTCGCATAGCTATGAACAAAACCAACAGTAGCAGTACTTTCACCACGCGATAAATTTGTTGTTACTAGGCTACTTTTTACATATTGAGAAATGTTAGCGTCAAGTTGCTTTAAGTATTCAAAGGCTTTTTCTTCACCCCATAACTGAATTAACGTTGCGATAATGGTGTAAGTTGTGCCTGAGGTACGTGGATCTGGTAGTTGGACTTCCCCTTTTAATTTAGGGTTAAGTAAATCAGCCCATTTCTTAGGTGCTTCAATTCCTAATTTTTGTAGTTTTTCAGTATTTACCCCAAAGCCAAGTACCATCATATAAACAATAGAGGTAAAGTTTCCCTTCTCGCTATCTATTAGTTTCTTAAATTCAGGTAAAATTTCAGCTTGATTTGGCGAACGGTACGCTTCTAATAAACCAAGTTGCCCAGCTTGGAAATGAGGTTCAATTGTACCACCATACCAAATATCTGCTTGTGGATTATCTTTTTCCGCTTTAATGCGTGCAAAAATAGTACCTGTTCCGCCGTGAATAAATTGGGTTTCTACATTATATTTCTGCGAGAATTTCTTGGTCATATTTTCACAGACGTTATTTTGAACAGTACAGTAAACGGTTAATTTACCTTCTGCATTTGCGTTGCTCGTAGCAAATAGCGGGCTTGCAAGGCACAAACTTGCGACTAATGACTTTAATTTTCTTTGCATTTCACATTCTCCTTCAAATGAGATTAGAGTTTAACATCTACGCAAACGATTGCAAATAATCACTTAGATATAATCTATGCTAAAATAAGCTAACTTAACCTATTGATGTAATTAGTGATGTAATAATGAACTTACTCAATCAAATTCAAATTGTACTTGTTGAAACTTCCCATAGTGGCAATATTGGCTCAACTGCTCGAGCGATGAAAACAATGGGACTATCACATTTACGTTTAGTTTCCCCAAAACAAGGGATTGATGAACAAGCTATCGCACTTTCTGCTGGAGCAAAAGATCTCCTTGAGCAAGCTCAAGTTTTTCATAGTTTTGATCAGGCGATTGCCGATTGCCAGTTGGTTATTGGGACAAGTGCCCGTTTACGCCATTTGCAAAGCAGTTTAATTGAACCAAGAGCCTGTGGCGAACTCGCTATTCAACGAGCAATACAAGGTAAAGTTGCGATTGTCTTTGGGCGTGAACGAGTTGGCTTGACGAACGAAGAATTATTAAAATGCCACTATCATTTAAACGTACCAACAAATACCGAATATGGTTCATTAAATTTGGCAATGGCTGTGCAGTTAGTGAGTTATGAAGTGAGAATGGCGTGGTTAAATTTTTCTGAAAACTTGCAAAAAAAACCGCAAAACTCACCGCTTGTAGAAAACGCTAACATCAACTACCCTTCGGCTGAATCATTAGAGCATTTTTTCAACCATACTGAACGATTATATCGTGAGCTAGGGTTTATTCGTAATGATGCCGTAATGCTAAAACTCCGCCGCCTTTATCAGCGTTGTGAATTAGAAACTGCGGAATTAAATTTACTACGAGGAATGCTTACTTCTGTGGAAAAAAAACTATATAAGAATTAGATGGTAAAAATTACCCCTAAACTCACCGCTTGTGTTGCACCTGTTACACTCGGTAGATTAGATGGCAAATTATGTATGCGTTGATAAGCTAACCACGCAAAAGCTGCTGCTTCTACATAGTCAATATCCAAACCATATTCTGTTGTAGTACTTACTTTCCAGTCGGAGAGTAAGGTAATAATTCGTTCCATTAGTAATGGGTTTCTTGCTCCACCACCACAAACCAACAATACGCAAGGTAGATGTTGTGGGTTATTGATTTTTTGTAAGGCATCTGCAATCGACTGAGCGGTAAACTCCAGCAAAGTTCGTTGTACATTTTCCGCAGAAATATTTGGCGATATTGTGTGATATTTTACCAATTTTTTTTGTAACCACTGAAGATTAAATAGCTCTCGCCCTGTACTTTTTGGCGGTGGCTGTTGGAAAAAAGGCTCATCTAATAGAATTTTTAATAATTGTGGGTCAATCTGCCCTGTTCTTGCCCATTCACCATTTTGATCAAACTGCTTACCTTGTTGGGTTTCGATCCAAAGATCTAATAACGTATTACCTGCTCCAATATCATAGCCAATAATTTCTTGATCGGGAGCTAATAGCGATACATTACTAATTCCACCAATATTTAATACCGCAGTAATCCGCCGCTTATCTGCAAAAAATGCCTGATGAAAAGCTGGGACTAAAGGTGCACCTTGCCCACCATATACCATATCTTTACGGCGAAAATCCCCTACTGTTGTAATACCTGTTTTTACTGCAACTAAATGCATATCGCCAATTTGAGTAGTGAAAGGAAACTGAGATTGTGGTGAATGCCAGATAGTCTGCCCGTGGCAACCAATTGCTTCAATTTGAGATGCTTTTAATCCTAGTTTAGCTAAAAACTGGTTGATACACTCTGCATAAAGCAAACCCAGTTGATGATCAACTTCACCTAATTGCTGTAAGGTAACTTTACCTTTCTTTACTATTTCTCCAATAGTCAAACGAAGTGGTTTGGGCATTGATGTAAAGTCTGATGCGATCAATGTTGGTGGTGTTTGAGCAAAATCCATTAGTGCTAAATCAACACCATCTAGGCTAGTACCCGACATTACGCCAATATAATATGCTGTTGTCATTATTGTTCCTTCGTTTATGTATTCGTTATGCAATATTTTCGACCCATTCCACCGCTTCTGCTAAATCAGCTTGCCAATTTTGTTGAAGTTGTGCCACCCATTCTGCAATATTTTGTTGCCACGCTTCACCATTATCAGTTTGAGCAAGCTGTGCTACTTTTTGCAGTTTAATCAAACCAACCGATGCCAATGCCCCCTTGATTTTATGGGCTTCATCTGCAGTGGCTTTGCGTTGCTGTTCATCATTGGTTTGTTGCCATTGCTGTAAATACTGGTTGAGATAATTAAGATAATCGGGCATCAATTTTGCAAAGAGTTCAAAATTAGCTAATACCGCTTTTTTACCCATTACTTCGACTAATTCGCCCAAAATGCGACAATCAAATGCTTGATTATCTGCACTCTGACTTGCTACAAGCGGGCGGTTTTCACTCGAATTTTCCAAAAATCCTTCATCGAAATGACGGTTCAAACAGTCTGCTAAAGCTTCTAATGAAAGCGGTTTACGCAGAATATCGTCCATTCCTTGTTGCTGATATTCTGTTTTAGTCTGCATAATATTTGCAGTTAAAGCCACCAATAGTGGTAAATAATCTACATCACCATTTTCATAACGTTCTCGCAGTTTTTGGGCAATTTCAAAACCAGTCATATCGGGTAATTGAATATCTAATAGAAGTAGGTCGTAGCTATTTTTATCAAATAACTCAAAGGCTTCTGCCCCTGTCATTGCCACATCTACATCACAACCAAATTTATTCAGCATTGCTTTTGCCACAACAATATTGACTTCAATATCTTCAACTAATAACACCTGTAAAGCGTGTTTGTTTATAGACATTTCCTGTTTTGCTGAAACTTCATTTGCTTGAATGGTTAAGGTAAAAGTCGCACCTTCATTTGGTTTACTCTCAACCGTTAAATCTCCCCCCATTAACCTCGCGATACGTTTTGAAATTGCCAATCCGATACCGCTACCAATCGCTTTTTTGCCATCTTCACTTTCAACTTGGTAGAACATTGCAAAAATTTTGCGTTGTTCACTCTTTTTAATACCGATCCCTGTATCCCGTAAAATAAAACAAAAATGATCTTGATCGTAGCGGGCAACTTTTAGATAAATATCCCCACCTGAAGGGGTAAATTTCACTGCATTGCTGACTAAATTCCACAAAATTTGACTAAGGCGAGCATTATCTACATAAATAAAAGGGGGTAAATCGTGATCATATTCAATATGAAACTTAATCTTTTTCTGTTCTGCCATTAAATTAGCAAAGTGGCTAATATTACTAATGATCTGTGAAAATTCTATTTCACTGCGGAATAACTCAATTCGGCGACTATTAATTTTTTCTAAATCAATAATATCGCTAAAGATATGCCCCAATGAAACTGCACTGACATTGATTGTTTTTAAATATTCTCGCTGTTGAGCCGACAAATCCCCTTCTAATAAAATACGACTTAACCCAATAATGCCATTAAGTGGTGTGCGTAGCTCGTGGCTAATCGTTGCCATCAACGTTGTTTTATCTCGGCTATTTTTTTCGATAACATCTTGATAACGTTTGCGTTCAGTAATATCTCGACCAAATCCCATAATACAGTGGCGATCTTGTACTCGGTCATAATAAGGCACTTTGCGAATTTCAAAACAAGCTAATTTATTATTCGGGTATCTGATCCACTGTTCATAAGTTACCCCCATATTGGTATCGAGGGTTTCTTTATCTGTGGACATTATCAACTTAGCCGTTTCTTCCGAATAAACATCGGCTGGCATTAAATTGATCAGCTCTTTTTCGGTTTTACCCGTTAGCAATTCCATTGCTTTATTACTACCTAAAAAATGTCCTTGTTCATCACGATAAAAAACTAAATCTGGTGAGGCATCAAAGAAAGAACGTAAAAATTCTGCTTTCTGTTCTAATTCCACATTTAAACGAGCATCTTGTTCTCGTAATAATGAAAGATCTTTTAATGACTGCTCTAAACGCATTCGAGAGCGTTCTAGTTTTTCTACAATTAAATTGTAAAAATAGAGTACAAAAGGGGCAGAAATTAAACCAAAAGCAATAGAACGAAAAATATCATTTGCTTGAATATCGCCAGTGAAGATCAAACTTAATAACATCTGAACCACTATTGCAAAAACAGCCAATACGACTAATCCAAGTAAGGCAGCCCAACCTTTTCCTAAACGTAAAACCCAGTTTACATAGTTTTGCCCATACTGTTTCAGATTTTTCATTGTGTGATCCTTATCGCTTAATCAAGACTTTTAACGCCAATAAAACAAACAAAGAATGGCAATAACTGCGACTAATACACCTAAATAGTTAATTTTATTGATTTTTTCTTTAAATAAGAAAGCACCAATCAATGTCCCTAAACAAATCACGCCCAAGTTCATTCCAGTAAAAACAAGGGTTGGATCATCTTTCATTGCTTGGTGAGCTTTAATATAAAATAAAATGTTACCAAAGTTTAATACACCTAATAATAAGCCAGTCAATACACTTGGAACATTCCATTGTGTGCGTTTAAGTAATAAATAGATAAACATTACGCAACCTGCACCAATAAAAGATATTAGCAAGGTCAATGGGAAAGCCGATCCCGATTTTGCCATCTGTTTAAACAAAATATCAATAACACCAAAACCAATCCACACCAACGCAAGACTGACTATCGCTGTTTTGCCCCCTTTATTCATTCCTTCGTGGCTTTTCCATAATAAACAACCTAACGCAGAAAATGCAAGCAATAAGGCAATGAGTTTGTTACTCGTTACCGCTTCACCAAATAAGGTAAACGCAGCCAAAATAGGTAAAAAGAGAGAAAGTCGCTGTGCTGCATCTGTACGGATAATTCCTGCAAACTCTAGGGCTTTAGCTTGGATTAAAAAAACTGTTGGCAATAAAATGCCTAACGCAAAAAAGAGATAAGCAGATGGGTTAGTCTGTACAATTTCGACAATGGTCTGCCCTTTGAAGTCAGGTTTAAGTAAAAAATAGCAAAGTGCAGTAGCGACCACATAATTCATTGCAATACTTTGGGCGATAGCCACTCCTCTACTGCGTGCAACTTTAATTAACACGCCAACAAAAACGCTACATAAGACAGCTAAAGCAAGTTCTAACATTTTGTTTCCTTTTTAATTAGTTTGTTATTCAATATTCAACTAAGTTTAAGTACAGCAAATTTTATCTATAAAAAAGGGTAGGATTTGCAATTGATATTGAAAATCCTACCGCTTACTTATCTAAGATTAAACCCAACCATTATTACGTTTACGACGAGGTAATAATAAAGGAATAACCAATCCTAAGAATAAGCCAACACCTAATACAGATCCACCATAAATAAAGTATTGGATCATAATTTCTCGTGATTGAGCATCTTGCATTGCTTCTAAATCACGATTTTTACTTTTTAAAATATCTAACTCACGTTTTAATTGAGCATTTTGGTCAAGTAAGATATTACTTTGTTGATTAGCTTGCTCTGTTCTACGTTGCATTTCTGCGGTACGTTGTTGCCAGTCGCTATCAATTTTGTTTAATTTTAATGTCAATTCCTCGACTTTTTGCTGTAACTGTGGCGTTAATTCTTTTGAACTCGGGGTCGATGTTAATTCACTATTTAAAATCCACGCTTCTCTATTTTTACTATCTCGAATTAACGCATAACGCTCCTTGCGATCCAATAAAATTACTTTATCCCCTGCTTGAATAGTCCCTGAAATTTTAAATTGATCACCAGGGCCTTTTCTCAGATAGGTATTTAAATTTTCTGTAACATATTGTGTTTGAGCTACGCTTGCTGTTGATAAAGTAACTAGCAAACATCCAAACAAAGTGGTTAGATATTTTTTCATAAGTGCGCTTCCTTGAAATAGAGAAAAGAAAAGTGCGAACATCGCACTTTTCTAGAAATTAGCTACAATTAAAAAATAGCACGTAAAATATAATAAATAATAATTGAAAGTATTGCACCTGCTGGTAAGGTAATGACCCAGGATGCAACAATATTTCTGATTACACCTAAATTTAATGCAGCAATACCACGTGCAAAGCCAACCCCTAATACCGCACCAACTAATGTTTGAGTAGTTGAGATAGGTAAACCAGTTCCAGATGCTAATACTACGGTAATCGCACAGGAAAATTGTGCAGCAAAACCTCGGCTTGGTGTTAGGTCCGTAATACCCGTACCAATAGTACTCATTACTTTATGTCCCATTACAGCCAAACCTACAGCAATACCTACTGCACCTAGAGGTAAAATCCAAGGTGCCATTACAGTTTTACCTTCAATAACACCACCGTGATCAACGATAGAAACAACAGCAGCTAAAGGCCCAATCGCATTAGCTACATCGTTTGAACCGTGAGCAAACGCCATTGCACAAGCAGTAATCAGCATCAAAATACTAAAAACTTTCTCTACACCACTAAATCCGCCACTTTGTAAGCGAGAAATAAATGATTGACTGCGTAAGTAGAAGAAACAAGCAATAGTCGAAATAACTGCAAGTACTAAACCAAGAATAACCGTTTGAATATATTTTAATTCTAGTCCAACGTGTTTTAAACCTTTATCTAAAGTAACAACACAAATAATAAATACTGTTAAACCTGCATAATAAGGTGCATATTTTTGTGCATTAGCTAGTGGTTTTTCTGTATCAAAGATTAATTTCTGAGTTGAAATAAAGATGAAAAAAGCAACTAAACCTGCAATCACAGGGGTAATAAACCAACTACCAACAATTCCACCAAACTGAGACCATTGCACAGCTTCAGTACCAACAGTAACGCAAGCAAAACCAACAATTGCCCCAATAATTGAGTGCGTTGTTGATACAGGCCAACCTTTTTGAGATGCCACTAGTAACCATACGCCAGCAGCAAATAATGATGCCATCATACCAAGGACTAAGACATCAGGCTGCCCAACGAAAGCATCTGATGCAATAATTCCACTTTTAATGGTTTCTGCCACTTCGCCACCTGCAAGATAAGCCCCCGCAAATTCAAATACTAATGCGATATAAACGGCTTGCTTTGCAGTAATTGTACCCGAACCAACAGATGTTCCCATCGCATTTGCTACATCGTTCGCACCAATACCAAAAGCCATAATAAAACCAAAGACAGCCGTAACAAGCACGATCATAAAACCGTATTGATTAATCAGTTCCATTGTTTATTCCTCTATAATTATGAACGGGCTAGCATTAGTTCAATGCGAGAGCCAACACGTTGAGCTTGGTCGGCTAATACCCCGATCCATTCAATAATTTTGTATAAGAACATAACATCAATCGGATTATGTGCACTCTCAATACTTAGTAATGCTTTGCGTAATACAATTTGTAGCTGATCTGTATCATCTTCTATGGTATCTAATTCCAAAATCATATTATTCACAAAATTCAACTCACGACCACGAAATCCTGTTTCAAGTAGCTGATCCATTTCGTTGATAACTTTATCTGATTGAATCGTTGCATCAAGACTACGAGAAAGAAAATGTAAGAAAGAAGGCTGCATTTCAACAGGGATCAATAACTGGCGACCAATAACACGACCTGAAATATCTTTAGCATAATTTGCTAATTTATCTAATTGTGTTACTAACTCTAACAAGTCTGTACGCTCAACGGGCATAAATAAACCACGAGGCAGTTTTAAACGAATTTCACGTTTAAGCGAATCTGCTCTGCGTTCTAAATCAATAATTTGACGGCGGATTTCTTCAGCATCTTCCCAACGATTTTGGAAAGTTGCTTCAAAGAAAGGAATTAATAAACCACAACACTCAGTTACTTTTTTTGAATGTTTTTGTAACGGTTTAAGTGGCGAATGGGCGAATAATCCTAAAATATTATTCATTGCCATAATGACATCTCCAATTTAGTTAATACAAAAAATAAGATTGAAATGAATCAAATTAGTGCTAATTCTACTTGATGTTGATAGGAAGATCACGAATTAAAACGTATTTTTCACTAATAATCGGTTAGTTTTTATATTTTTTTTACCTAAAAATGGACTATATTTATGCCTGTTTTTAAACTAAATATTCTATCTTCTATCATCATTTAGATATTGGAAAATCAAGGATTTAGTCCTAATACATTCGATTTTTAAATTTACAATTCTGGTGAGAAGTATTACTATTCAGAAATTATTGTCAAAAAACAGATTACTGTATTATTTTTAAACAAATTTAGAGGATAGGTATGCAAAACCTAGATAATATTGTTGCACAAGCAATCGATACCATTACACAAGCCGATGACGTAGCAAGCCTTGAAGCACTACGAGTAGAATATTTTGGTAAAAAAGGGCATTTTACTCTGTTAATGCAAGGGTTACGAGATGTTCCTGCTGAAGAACGCCCAGCTGTTGGTGCTAAAATCAATGAAGCAAAACAAAAAGCTCAAGATGCTCTAAACAGCAAAAAAGAACAGTTAGAAGCCGATGAACTCAATGCTAAATTAGCCAATGAACGTATTGACGTGAGCTTACCAGGACGAAAAACCGAATTAGGCGGTTTACACCCAGTTTCAATTACCATTGAGCGTGTAGTTAAGTTTTTTGCCGAGTTAGGGTTCAGCGTAGAAAAAGGTCCTGAAATTGAAACTGATTACTATAATTTTGACGCATTAAATATTCCTACTCACCACCCTGCTCGTGCTGATCACGATACTTTCTGGTTTGACGCTCAACGTTTATTGCGTACACAAACTTCAGGCGTACAAATTCGCACAATGGAAAAAATGCAACCACCTATTCGCATTATGGCACCAGGACGTGTTTATCGTAATGACTACGATCAAACCCACACACCAATGTTCCATCAAATTGAATTACTTTACGTGGATAAGAAAGCAAACTTTACTGAATTAAAAGGGTTGCTACACGATTTCTTACGAGCCTTTTTTGAAGAAGATCTTCAAGTACGTTTCCGCCCTTCTTACTTCCCATTTACTGAGCCATCAGCAGAGGTGGATGTAATGGGTAAAAATGGCAAATGGCTAGAAGTATTAGGCTGTGGAATGGTTCACCCGAATGTGCTACGCAACGTGGGAATTGATCCGAATGAATACTCTGGCTTTGCGGTGGGAATGGGTGTTGAGCGTTTAACAATGTTACGCTATAACGTAACTGATTTACGTTCATTCTTTGAAAATGATCTCCGTTTCTTAAAACAATTCAAGTAAAAGCGGTTAGATAATTAAAAAATTTTGCAAATTAAGATAGGTTTTACCATCAAATAAAACCTATCACGAATTCGAGGTAGAGATAAATGAAATTTAATGAATCTTGGTTGCGTGAATGGGTAAATCCAGCTATTAGTACAGAAACGCTATGCGACCAAATCACAATGTTAGGCTTAGAAGTTGATGATGTAGAAGCCATTGCTGGTGAGTTTTCAGGGGTTGTTGTTGGTGAAGTTGTTGAATGTGCACAACACCCAGATGCTGATAAATTGCGTGTAACCAAAGTCAATGTGGGCGGAGAGCGTTTATTAGACATTGTTTGCGGTGCGCCGAATTGCCGTCAAGGTTTAAAAGTTGCTTGTGCGACCGAAGGTGCGGTATTACCAGGTGATTTTAAAATTAAAAAAACAAAATTACGCGGTCAGCCTTCTGAAGGTATGCTCTGCTCTTTCGCTGAATTAGGTATTAAAGTTGAACAAGACGGTATTATTGAATTACCTGCTGATGCACCTATTGGCGAAGATTTCCGCAACTACTTACAACTTAATGATAAAGCGATTGAAATTAGTTTAACCCCAAACAGAGCTGACTGTCTTAGTATTGCGGGTATTGCTCGTGAAGTGGGTGTAATTAACCAAGAACCAGTTCGTACCCTAACTGTAGATGCCGTTAAAGCAACTATCTCAGATAAAGTTACAATTGAATTACAAGCACCAGAAGCCTGCCCACGTTATTTATTGCGTGTTGTAAAAGGTGTGAATGTTAATGCTCAATCACCTCTATGGCTACAAGAAAAACTACGCCGTTGTGGATTACGTTCAATCGATCCGATTGTAGATATTACCAATTTAAGTTTGCTTGAACTTGGACAACCAATGCACGCTTTTGATATGGAAAAGATTGCTCAGCCAGTACAAGTTCGCCTAGCTAAACAAGGGGAAGAACTTGTTTTATTAGATGGCTCAACAGCAAAATTACAAGATAACACTTTGCTAATTGCAGACCAAAACGGACCGCTTGCAATGGCTGGTATTTTTGGTGGATTAGCGAGCGGAGTAAGCAGTGAGACAAAAGATGTCATTTTAGAAGCTGCTTTCTTCGCCCCACTTGCAATTACAGGCAGAGCAAGACAATATGGCTTACATACCGATTCATCTCACCGCTTTGAACGTGGTGTCGATTACGAACTCCCACGCAAAGCAATGGAAAGAGCAACTGCATTATTACTTGAAATTTGCGGTGGAGAAGCAGGTGAAATTGTTGAAGCAACTAGCCAAGAGCATTTACCAAAATCCAATACGGTTACTTTACGCCGTAGTAAGCTAGACAGCTTATTAGGTCATCATATTGCCACAGAAACAGTTACTGATATTTTCAACCGTTTAGGCTTTGAAACTGAATATGCAAACGATACTTGGACAGTGAAATCTCCAAGTTGGCGTTTTGATATTGAGATTGAAGAAGATCTGATTGAAGAAGTCGCTCGTATTTATGGCTATAACAGCATTCCGAACAACGCACCGCTTGCACACCTTCAAATGAAAGGCGTGCCAGAAAAAATGTTAGAAGCCATTCGTATTAGAACAGCATTAGTTGATAGCGATTACCAAGAAGTTATCACTTATAGCTTTGTTGATCCTAAAACGCAAGAATTACTTCACCCTGAACAAGAAGCACTTATTTTACCAAACCCGATCTCAAGCGAAATGTCGGCAATGCGAGTATCACTCCTAACAGGCTTACTTGAGACTATTGCCTATAACCAAAACCGCCAACAAAGTCGCGTACGTATTTTTGAAAGCGGTTTACGTTTTATCCCTGATGCAAATGCAGAGAATGGTATCCGCCAAGAGTTAGTTTTTGGTGCAGCGATTGTTGGTGATAAACGCCCAACACATTGGGAACATAAAGCAGAAAATGTAGATTTCTTTGACTTAAAAGGTGATTTAGAACGAATTCTCTCTTTAACATCAATCAAAGATAAATTGAGTTTTGTCGCAAAACAATATCCAGCACTCCATCCTGGGCAATCTGCGGCAATTATGCTTGATGGTGAAGAAATCGGTTTTATCGGTACGGTACACCCTAAAGTAATCCAAAAATTAGGATTATCTGGTAAACCTGTTGTTTTTGAACTTCTAGCATCTGCGATTGCTGAACGCTCTGTACCAAGTGCAAAAGAAGTTTCTCGCTTCCCTGCCAATAAACGTGATATTGCTGTTGTTGTGGATAGCACCATTGCTGCAGGTGAAGTATTAGCGGAATGTCGTAAAGCTGGCGGTGATAAATTAGTTGCAGTTAATTTATTTGATGTTTACCAAGGCAGTAATTTAGCTGAAGGTAAAAAGAGCCTAGCGATTAGCTTAACCATTCAAGATAAAGAAAAAACCCTTGAAGAAGAAGAAATTAGTAATGTTATTCAAAACGTATTAGCAGCATTAGCACAAAAATTTAATGCTTATCTAAGAGATTAGAAGTAAGGAGCATACTATGGCACTGACCAAAATTGAAATTGCAGAAAACCTTGTCGAAAACTGTGGGTTAGATAAACGCACTGCCAAAGAGTTTGTTGAGCAATTTTTTGAAGAAATCCGTCTTTCCCTTGAAAAAGGTGAAGAAGTAAAACTCTCTGGTTTTGGTAATTTCTCTGTTCGTGATAAAAAAGCACGTCCAGGAAGAAACCCTAAAACGGGTGAAGATGTCGCAGTTTCCGCAAGACGAGTGGTAGTATTTAAAGCTGGTCAGAAACTGCGTCAGCGAGTAGAAAGTGCCAAAGTTAAAAGCTAATATTTAGTAATTCAAAGGTATTTAATCACAAATGCCTTTTTAGAAGGAAATAAAATGGTTTTCTCTGTTAAGAAGACAACACTTATCAGTGCTGTGTGTTTCTCTCTATTCATTATTACAGGTTGTAGTAACTCAGATAGAATAAAACCAACGGCTTCTAAAATATACCGAAATACTCCCGGTAGCTTATCTGATCCAATTATTGCGATTAGTAGTTTAAGTGAACAACAACACCAATGGAAAGGTACTCGATATCGTTTAGGAGGGATATCTCGCGATGGTATTGACTGTTCAGGGTTTATGCAAGTTACTTTTCGCGATCTGTTTGGGATTGATTTGCCAAGAACTACATCTGAGCAAGCGAAAGAAGGGGATCGTATTTCAAAATCTGAATTACGCACTGGCGATTTAGTCTTTTTCAAAACAGGGAGAGGACCAAATGGAAAACATGTTGGTGTTTATGTAAAGAATGGTCAATTCTTACACGCTTCAACTAAGGGTGGTGTTATTTACTCTGATATGAATTCCCCTTACTGGTCTCGCACTTTCTGGCAAGCTCGTCGTTTATAATATTAAAAATATGAAGTAGATCACAAAGTTAGTAAAAAATCACTTGTTTTAAAAAATAGAATTTGAAAAATTGAATAACTTGACGTAGTCTATACAAACCAAAAACAAGTGTTGTGTTCAACAACCGATTTCATAAATTTGCTTTCCGAGTAGCCCCTAATATAGGGGCTTTTTTTCAAGATAGTCATCTCTTTCTTAAATTATTCTACTTTTCTCCCTTTTACTAACTGGCGTATCCAACTCCGATTCGGGCTAAGTGTGTGTAAAATATCTTGGCTTATCGGTAATGGCTCTTGGCAAATTTGACTTGCCAGTAATTCCCCTAATAGTGGTGCGGTAGTTAGCCCACGAGAGCCAAGCCCTCCAATTAAATAAAGGTTTGGGTAATTTTCTGCCTGTTCAATAGGCTCTTTACGGCGAAGTTGATTATACAGATTCTGAAATTGTCTTTTTTGTGTCGAAAAATCTGGTACAGAACCAACCATTGGCACTCGATCACGAAAAGCAGCCCGAATCCCAACTTTTCCTTTGTTTTCGGTACTGTCGATATTCAATGTCCAATCACAAGCGGTTAGATTTTGCTGAAGTTTTGCAATATTTTGCTGATGTTCAGCCAAACTAAATGCTATATCAGCATTATCTCGCAAATGACTCGCACCAATACAATGGGTTTGAGATGCAGATACTGGTGTGATGTAACCGTCATAACACACCACACATTTTAAGGTGCTTAATGCCGTATTGGTTGGCACTTGACTAACTTGTCCACGCACAGGATAAAGGGGAATTCCGTCTGTTTGTTTAAACGCTTTAAGCTGATGCCCATTCGCCAATACCACAACCGAATGGCGAAATACTTGCCCGCCTTGTTGCCATTGCCAACTGTTTTTCTGCCAAGTTAAATCTCTAACCTGATGATTTAAAACGAGATTTAACCCTTTAGTTTGTAAATAAGCAATGCCATTTTGTACTAGTTGAATAGGCGAGAGCCAGCCCCCTTGTTCAATAAAAGCTCCGCCATTTTGAACAGGCAAACCAATTTTTTCACTCAGCTGTTTTGCATCATAAAGCTGATAAAGGGAATGATCCCAATCTTGCTCAGCCATTTTAGCTAATTTTTGTGCTGTTTTTTCGTTATACGCATAGAGAGCCACACCTGTAAATTGGTGTTCGAATTCCACCGCTTGTGTAAGTTGTTTTAAGCGTTGCAAAGCATAATCAAAGCTATGCACATAAAAGCGAATATTCCGCTCATCATCATCACTTAATTGGGGATAAATTGCCCCTTGTTGATTACCTGACGCATTTTGAGCAACTTGTTCATCTTGGCAATATAGGGTAACTTTTTTACCTTTTTCTAATAGTGAATAGGCAAGAAATAAACTTGCCACGCCCCCACCAATAATAGCAATATCATCACACTCAACAGAATGATTGGCGTAAAAATAAGGATATTGTAAAGTGGTGTCTAGACTTTCCTGCGGTTTTTCACCCCATAACATTTCTCGTTTTTTACCAAAGCCCTTGCGTTTCTTCACATCAAAACCTACCGCTTGTAGCCCTTTCCTTACTGCACTTGAGGCAGTAAATGTCGCAAAACTCCCTCCATTTTGAGTTAAACGAAACATTGCTTGATATAACCCACTATTCCACATTTCTGGATTTTTATCTGGCGAAAAACCATCTAAAAACCAACAATCGACTAAACTATTATAACTATCGCCTAGTTGTTCCAAATTCTCCGCCATTTCACCAAACCAAATATCTAAATAGATCTGTTCAAAATGATAACGCTGACAACCAACTTGACGAGGTTGCCAATAAGCGGTCAGTTGCTGAGAGAATTTTGCAAACTGTGGATATAGTTGATGAATATCGCTTAATTGATTTGCCGTTAATGGAAATTTTTCAAAGGAAATAAAATAGAGCCGTTTTAATGGCGAATTAGGATATGTCTGCTGAAATTGTTGAAATTTTTCTGCAACAGCTAAAAAATTTAATCCTGTACCAAAGCCTGTTTCCGCAATGACAAATGCAGATCTTGTATGATCTTGCCATTTTTGCCAAAGTTGATTGCCTTCTTGAAAAACATAATAGCTCTCTGCCAATCCGTCTTGAGTAGAAAAATAAATATCGTCAAACTGTTCTGAAACGGGAGTTTGCGTTGCATTAAACGCCAAAGATGCAAAAGTAAGTTTAGCCATAAGTGAATAAAAAGAGATAAAAAGAAAGAGCGTCAAATGACGCTCTCATTGAAAAATTCCTAACTTAGAAAATATTAATTGCAAATGCTACGATCATACCTAAAGCAAGTGCAACTGCTAACATCGAATAACCAAAAGTACCCATACCATCTCCTTTCAAAATAATAAATAATCGTGCTATTTTAAAAGGATTTACTAAAAATGCAATGCAAGCGGTGATTTTGTTTTAGCATTTTGCAAAATTGGCTATAATAGCTCAATTTTTTATTGTGAGGAATTTTGAATGGCTACGATTAAAGATGTTGCCAAATTAGCAGGCGTGTCCACAACGACAGTCTCTCACGTGATCAATAAAACACGTTTTGTATCGGAAGATACCACAAAAATTGTTTGGCAAGCTGTTGCTGAATTAAATTATTCCCCAAGTGCCGTTGCCCGTAGTTTAAAGGTGAACACCACTAAATCAATCGGAATGATCATCACAACCAGTGAAGCCCCGTATTTCGCTGAAATTGTATTAGCTGTGGAAGAATATTGTTATCAGAAAGGCTATTCATTATTCCTCTGTAATACACAAAACCAGCCTGAAAAAATCCAAAACCATTTAGATATGTTAGTTAAAAAACGGGTTGATGGTATTTTAGTAATGTGTTCGGAATATACTGAAAATTCATTTGCACTCTTTAATGGTACAAATGTACCAATGGTGGTAATGGATTGGGGACCAAACGATGAGCAAAGTGATCGCATTCAAGACCATAGTTTTGATGGTGGTTATATGGCAACTCGCCATTTAATTGAAAATGGACATCGAGATATTGCGATTATCACTGGCGATCTATTTAAAACAACGGCTAAGGCTCGCTTTGATGGTTTTGTTAAAGCGATGACAGATGCAGGTTTGCTTATTCGAGACGAGTGGATTTGTGAAAATGATTTTGAACCCGAAGCAGGCTATGAAAGTATGAATAATTTACTTAAACAAGAAAAACTACCTACGGCTGTTGTTTGTGCTTGTGATGTCGTTGCTTTAGGGGCAATTTCTGCCATTACAGAAAAAGGGCTATCTGTACCGCAAGATATTTCTATTATTGGTTACGATAATATTCATAACTCACGATTCTATGCTCCGCCACTTACCACCATTCATCAATCTAAAACACGTTTAGGACAGATGGCATTAGATTTACTGCTTGAACGTATTCAACATAATGAACAAAGCCACGAACCTAAGGTCTTAGAATTTTATCCTGAACTCGTTGTGCGTAGTTCTGTCCGAAACTTAAATCAATAAGAGGAATTGTAATGGAATTACTAATTGAATTTTTTAGTAGCTACGGCTACTTTGCGGTATTTTTTGTACTGTTAATTTGTGGATTTGGTGTACCTATTCCTGAAGATATTACACTCGTATCAGGCGGTGTCATCTCTGGCTTAGGCTATACAAACGTACACTGGATGCTTGTTGTTAGTATGATTGGTGTATTAGTTGGCGATAGCACAATGTATTGGCTTGGGCGAATTTACGGTGAAAAGATCTTAAAATTCCCGCTTATTCGTAACATTGCAACCCCTGAACGTTTTGCAACAGTACAGGATCGCTTTGAAAAGGAAGGCTGGAAACTCTTATTTGTAGCCCGTTTTTTACCAGGGCTTCGAGCAGTGGTTTATTTAGTATCGGGCATTACTCGTAAAGTTACTTTTACTCGTTTTGTCTTGGTCGATTTCTTTGCTGCAATTATTTCTGTGCCAATTTGGGTCTATTTGGGCGACTTCGGAGCAAAAAATTTAGATTGGTTACATCGCCAAATTCAGAAAGGGCAAATGGCAATTTGGGTTATTTTAATCGTTGGTGGAATTTTTGTATTTTGGAAGTGGAAAAAAAGTCGTAAAGCCAAATCAGTAGATAATCAAACTCAACATACAGATAATCACTCCTAGCTATATTTGGGTGTAATTGGTAAATCGGCAACCATTTTATCCATTACACCTATTAATTTGATTTTATAAAGATATTCTAGAAATTTTAATTATATTAGGAGAGTATGTGTTTAAAAAAGATGGTGCGACTAGCTGGACTCGAACCAGTGACCCCCACCATGTCAAGGTGGTGCTCTAACCAACTGAGCTATAGTCGCATTCGGTAAGTAAAAACAGGGTTAATTCTAATGAAAAAAGTAAATTTAGGCAATAGCTTACCTTTTTATTTGCTTGTTTTTAATCCATATTTAGCGAGTTAGACGTGGTTGTGTATAGATAGCTTTATCTTCCCAACGTAAGATAGTGAGATGATTTCCCCAAACACAGCCTGTATCTAGGGCATAAATGTTTGGTGGCGTTGGATAACCAATTAAACTTGCCCAATGTCCGAAAATGATAGGATATTGCTGATAAAGCGGATTATCTAGCTCGAACCAAGGTTTTAATTCGCTAGGTGCTTGCTCAACAGGTAATTTACATTCAAAATCTAACCGCTTATCTGGATAACAAAAACGCATTCGAGTAAAAGCATTGATAATATAACGCCAGCGCGCTATCCCTGTTAAATCATCGTTCCAGCTATCTGGTTGGCTGTCATACATTTGAGTGAGAAGCTCAATATAATCTTTACTCTTTAATATATTTTCGACTTCATTAGCACAAGCAAAAGTAGTTTTAAGATCCCATTCAGGACTAATCCCTGCGTGAGCAAGAATAAATTGATGAGTTGAGTGTTGAGCGACAAGCGGTCGGTTACGCAACCAATTTTGCAATTCTTCACGATCTTCAGCCATAAAAATGGCATCGACTTTATCTTTAGGTTTTACTTTTTTAATACCTTGTAAAGTCGCCAGTAAATGCAGATCGTGGTTGCCTAATACTACTGTTGCTTTTTCACCCAAATCTTTCACAAATCGCAAACAAGCAAGAGAATTTTCACCACGAGCAACCAGATCGCCTGTTAGCCATAATTCATCGTGAGTGGGATTAAAATCAACTTTTTTTAGTAACGCTTGAAATTCATCAAAACAACCGTGTAGATCACCAATAAGATAAGTTGCCATAGTGTTAAATCGAAAATAGAGAATAGTGTGGGATATTGTAGGCAACAAGCGGCAAGATAGATAGAAAAATTTGAAAAATTTATAAAGATAACATTGCAATTTACCTGAATTTAAATAAGAATAGTTATCGTTTATTTGTTTTAAAAGGAAGAGTTCAAAATGATGTTAAGAAAAAAACAAATTGCTATTTTTATCGCTTCGGCTTTCGCTGTAAATAATGTTGTTGCAGAGCAAACAGCAGTATTACCTGAAATCAAAGTTACTGAGAGTATTGTAGATACAGGAATCACTAATACCCTGATCAACAAAAAAGATATTCAGCGTAAACAGCCAAATGATCTTAAAGCTTTATTTGCCAACCAACTTGATTCTCAAGTCAATGATTTACAAAATAGCCGCTCTGGTAATGATGGTGTGAATATTAGAGGATTACAAGGTAATCGCGTTGCAATGAACATTGATGGTGTTCCACTTCCTGAAACTCAAGAGAACAAATTATTTGTTTCACTCGGACAAGATTTTGGAGCAGGGAATAGTGTTGAACCAACATCACTACGTTCTGCAACAGTACAACATAGTGGTTCTTTCCAATCATTGTCAGGCAGTGTCAGTTTTGCAACATTAGAGCCTACTGATGTTATTCAGTCGGGTAATGTTGGTGGCTTCGTAGCGACAGGTTACGATAGTTCAGACAAATCTATTTATGGCACTGTTGCAGGTGCTGCTAAAAATGAAAATTATCAAGGACTTGTATTAACCACTGCTCGGTGGGGAAATGAAAAAGGTAATCGAGGTGAAGTAGGTGGAGAAGGTGGTGATCGTACCAAGCCTAATCCTGCAGATTACAAAAATAGTTATGTTCTAGTTAAAAACGCTTACCGTTTGAATGATGAAAATCAATTAAAACTCACTTTTGAACATCAACAAAAAATCAAAGATACTTCCCTATTATCTAATAATGGTTCTTCTATTGATAGATCGACAGGTGAGCAAATTTCAGGTTTCACTGAAGATAAAACTCGCCGTTCTAGAATATCTCTCGGACATCAATATCAAAACGATAAAGGTTTTATTAACAGCATAGATAATAATATTTATTATCAAAATGCTATTACGCAAAATTATCGTGAACGTAGTTCTATTCGCTCTTCTCGTATTGAAAATGGCAAATATAGCAATAAAAACCTTGGAATAAGTTCTAATTTCACCAGTTTAGTTGATGCAACTATTCCAAATGCAATTCGTTATGGATTTGCTTATCACTATTCTCATATAAAAAGTGATTTAGTTTGTTCAAGTTGTTCAAGAGCATTAACTTTTGATCCTGCTGCAGACACAAAACAATCTAAAACACATCTATATATTGAAGATGAAATTGCATTAAATAACTTCACAATCACTCCACATTTAGGCGTATTACATTATCGTGTAAGCCCGTCTAAATCAGGCTATATTCAAGCAGCAACAGAACATACGGAGGTAAAAGCACAGAAACATACTGTATTCTTGCCAAAACTCACTCTGGCTTGGAAAATGAACGATACATTCCAACCATATTTCCAATATTCACGAGGCGTTAAAACACCATCTGCCCAACAATTAACCTCATCTTTTGGTAATACTGTTGCAGTTGGTGGACGTGTTGTTCATCAATATGCGGTGGTCGGTAATGGAAATTTACGTCCTGAAACAGCAGATAACTTTAGTTTAGGTGTGAAAGGTAAATCAGACAATATTCAATATCACATTGTGGGCTACTACAATAAATATCGTAACTTTATTGATTGGGTATCTAGTAAGGCTGGTAACTTTAACCCATTTATCCAATATCATAATTTAGATAAAGCTCGTATTTATGGGATTACCGCAGATGCTAAATGGTCTTGGAATAACTTCTTTATTTCAGGTGGAGTTGCTTATGCGAAAGGTAAATCGGAACAGCAAGAGAAAAAATCACCAATCAATACCATTCAGCCTTTAAAATTAAAAACAGGTTTGGGTTATGAAGCTGAACAATTTGGTGCCGATATTCAACTCACTCATATTAGAGCGAAATCGGATAAAGATATTAATGGTAGTATTTATAATCCAACCCGTTCGGTTAATCTTGTTGATCTAGGTGCTTACTGGAAACCAGTTAAAAATTTAACTTTCTCTGCGAATGTGAATAACGTTTTCAATAAAAAATACTGGAATTGGTCTGATATTTCATATTTTGCAGTTCAAAGTTCTTCTGAATCAGCAGATCGTACAGCAACTTTAAATAGACAAAATGCGGATACTTATTCAGCACTAGGTCGTAATTTTAACATTGGTGTACGTTATGAATTTTAAGTAGACAAAATGTTGAGTATAAAATACTAAAGTGTTTTTAAATTTAAAGCGGACATTTCATCCGCTTTTTTCATTTATAAGCGGTGATTTCTTGGCAATGTTTTGCAAATCCGCTATACTCTCCCCCCTGAGTTGGTTAGACAATCGCTGGTTTATTGAAGCCCTCAAATTCGTGAATGCGTAAACTAGGGGACAAGTAAACGAGAGGAAAGTCCGAGCTACACAGGGCAGAGTGCCAGATAACGTCTGGGAGGCGTGAGCCTACGACAAGTGCAACAGAGAGCAGACCGCCAGTTTCGGCTGGTAAGGGTGAAAGGGTGCGGTAAGAGCGCACCGCGTAACTGGCAACAGCTTACGGCAAGGTAAACTCCACTCGTAGCAAGACCAAATAGGAATCCAACGAGTTGCCCGCTTGGGATTCGGGTAGGTTGCTTGAGCGTATATGCGAATATACGCCTAGAGGAATGATTGTCCACGACAGAACTCGGCTTATCGACCAACTCATCTAATTTTTTGAGAAGCGAGCAGAACTTTCTGCTCGCTTTTTTGTATATAACTTATCTAGTTTTATAAATGGGCTGTTATTTAATGAATAAATTTATTATCGGACTACTTTTTAGCTTGTTCAGCATTTCTACTCTTGCACACCCTCACTCTTTTTTAGATATGAAAAACAAGGTTTTGATTAAAGGAGATAAATTAACAGGTTTTGAAATGAGCTGGATATTAGATGAAATTACCTCTGCTGAACTTATCTACGAAGTCAAATCTGCCGAAGATCCGAAAGCTGCACTGAATAAAATTACCGAAGAACTCAATATTTCAGCGATTCAATCTCACTATTTTAGTGAACTTTATACTGAGAACAATGAGCCGATCAAATTTAAAGCTAAACCCGTAAATCCTCGTGCTGAAATTAAAGATAATCGCTTAGTTTACCATTTTGAATTAGCACTGGCACAACCTCAAACCGTAAAAGGAAAATCATTTAAACTCTTTACCTTTGAGCCAAGCTATTACCTCTATATGGGGTATGAAAAAGCGAGTGATGTTACCGCCACAGAACAGCATTTATGCCAAGTATCAATGGTAGAACCGACAGTAAATCAATCACTTAGACTTTATGCCTCTAAATTGGATAAAACCGAAACACCAGATATGCCATCAGATCGGAGTTTATCTCTTGGGGCACAATTTGCACAAAAAGTGAGTATTGTATGTCAGTAAAAATGCAACATTGGGGCTGGATAGCGGTCGGTTTATCACTGATTTTTGCAACTTACTTCGCTTACCCTTACCTACTTTGGGAAGTGGCTGAATGGCAAAAAATCTTTAATCTTGAATTATCCAATGCCTTAAAAACTATTCAGCAAGCTCCACAACAAGCGGGTTTGAGTTTAATGCTAATTAGTTTTTTATACGGAATATTTCACGCTGTTGGCCCTGGACACGGTAAATTTATTTTAACCAGTTATCTCTCATTAGAAAAAACTAAGCTCCCACAAACTATGCGAGTGACCTTACTCTCTGCTCTTGTACAAGGTTTAGTCGCAGTCGTGTTGGTGACTATTTTAGTGGTTATATTTACCCTTTCTCGTAGCTATTTTAATGTCACGTTAAAATGGGTGGAACGGGGTAGCTTTCTGTTGATGATCTTATTTGGTAGCTATTGGTTGTGGCAAAGCCTACGCCCTATTTTGCAAAAAAAACAACCAAAAAAACCGCTTATTATTCGTAAACTTCAGCCTTTACCTTCTTCTAATTCACGTCTAGCCTCAATACATCAGCATTCTGAAAACTGTGGTTGCGGACATAAACATCTCCCTTCAGCCAAAGAAATGGATAATATTCAAGATTGGAGATCAATGTGGCTTGTTGTATTTAGTATTGGATTACGCCCCTGCTCTGGTGCAATTCTAGTGCTTTTCTTAGCCTACACTTTAGACTTGTATCTTTGGGGCGTTGCCTCTGCAATGATGATGGCTGTCGGCACTGCCCTAACCCTTAGCTGTTTTGCTTGCTTAGTGTTATTTGCTCGAAATAAGGCAGTACAAACAAGCCGTTGGTATCTTTCAGTACAGCAGAGTAAACAGTTAGTTCTTACCTTAAAATTACTAATGGGATTACTACTTATTGGGTTAGGTGTAATGCTCTTTCACAGTAGTTTTATTGAAACAAGTACTATCTTATTTAAGAGGTAGCATAAATCGTTTTAATTACTCGCATAAAAAAACTTTTCAAATGCTATAAAAAGATTAAAATACCGCCTTTCTTTTTCTTAACTTATAGAAGGTCTTTAATTTATGGAAAGCATTGTTGCTATCTTTGAAAATACATTAAAGTGGATCGTTGAGAATATTGATGGTCCACTTTGGGATATTACCGTTCTTACACTTTTAGGTACGGGTTTGTTTTTCACAATTTCTACGGGTCTAGTTCAACTACGTTTACTTCCACAAAGTTTGCGTGAAATGTGGTTTGGGCGTGCATCAAGTGGTGATTCTTTAACTCCCTTTCAAGCGTTTGCCACTGGCTTAGCAAGCCGTGTAGGGGTTGGTAACATCGGTGGTGTTGCAACTGCTATCGCATTAGGTGGTCCTGGTGCAGTATTTTGGATGTGGATCACTGCCTTAATTGGTATGAGTAGTGCCTTTGCAGAATCTTCTCTCGCACAGGTATATAAAATTCGTGATCCAAATGGAATGTTTCGTGGTGGCCCTTCTTACTATATTTCTCGTGGTTTAAAAGCACCTTGGTTGGCTGTTGCTTTTGCCATCACATTAATATTTACTTTTGGCTTCGCATTCAATGCTGTACAAGCGAACTCCATTGTTGAAGCAACAAAAAATGCGTGGAAATGGGATGCAAATTACGTTGGGATTGTCTTAGTAATTGTTACCGCTGCGATTATCTTTGGTGGCGTAAAACGTATCGGTCAAGTGTCTGCACGAGTTGTGCCTATGATGGCGTTATTCTATCTAATTATGGCGGTTATCATTCTTGGAATGAATATTGAAAAAGTCCCTGCGGTATTATCTAACATCATTAGTAGTGCCTTTGATTTTTCTGCGATGGCAGGCGGTATGTTTGGTGCATTATTCTCTCAAGCAATGCTAATGGGAATTAAACGTGGTCTATTCTCAAATGAAGCAGGTATGGGATCTGCGCCAAACTCGGCAGCAACATCTGATGCAAAACACCCTGCAAGCCAAGGCTTAATTCAAATGTTAGGGGTTTTTGTTGATACTATCGTTGTATGTACTTGTACTGCGATCATTATTTTAATGTCAAATGATTATGGTAGCGAAACATTGCGTGGCGTATCTTTAACGCAAAAAGCATTAGAATTCCACGTTGGTGAATTTGGTTTACACTTCCTTGCCTTTATTTTATTACTCTTCTGCTACACTTCGATTATTGGTAACTACGCTTATGCAGAAAGCAATATCCGCTATATTCGTAATAAACCAGGTTTTGTATTGGCATTCCGCCTATTAGTATTATTCTTTGTGTACTTTGGTGCAGTGAGAGATGGCGGTATTGTATGGGCATTTGCAGATACAGTAATGGCATCAATGGCGATGATTAACTTAATTGCAATCGTATTGCTTGCACCGATTGTGTGGCTCGTCTTAAAAGACTACCAAAAACAGATTAAAGCAGGTAAAGAACCTGTCTTTAACATTGAAGACCACCCTGAGTTAATCAAACGTGGTGTAGATCCAACAGTTTGGAAACAAAACTAAGCGGTTAGATCTATCATAAAATTTACAAATAATATGGGGGATTGGAATATCCCCATATCAAAGTAAAGATAATCTCTAATTTGCAAATAAAATCCAATGACACTAAATTATGGAAGTTTAATTATTTAGATCCTTTACTTAAGCAGTTTTGCTAGGAATAAGAAAATACACAGACAACAAAACAGTAAGACAAATTTCATTGCATAGCCTATTGGAACTTAGACATTAAAATCCCCCATTTAATATCTCGTATCCACTTTATTAATGTTGAACTTAAATTCTTTTCAGCCACAATTTATTTTCCCATTCAATAACATATCTATTAGTTTATTTTTCTAAAACTCACTTAAAAAGTTAAATTTGTTAAAAAAATGTTTCAATTTTATATTATTTATGCATAATAAAAGTTATTCTATTGACTAATAAGGAGCATAGTTATGTTTAAAATAATCATAAAAAAACACTTTTTACTCAACAGTTTGATTGCTGCATTAGCCTTGCCTCTATCCATTGAGTCACCTGCTAATACTCAATTATCTATGACACAAATTGCAGCACAACGTTATGATAGTAGTAAAGATATTTTCCATCCTGTCTATGGCAAACATGGCATGGTTGCTTCTGAACAAGAACTTGCAACACAAATAGGCGTAGATATTTTAAAACAAGGTGGGAATGCTATTGATGCTGCCATTGCAGTGGGATTCGCTTTGGCAGTCGTATTACCTAATGCAGGAAATATCGGTGGTGGTGGCTTTATGGTTCTACATGATGCTAAAAGTAATAACAACTTTACCGTTGATTTTCGTGAAATGGCACCAAACAAGGCAACTCGAGATATGTATCTTGATAACAATGGCAATATTATAGATGGTAAGTCGCTTTATACCCATTTTTCTGTTGGTGTTCCAGGAACTGTTGCAGGGATGGAATATGCCTTGAACAAATGGGGAAGTTTACCACTAGAAAAAATTCTAGAACCATCTATTAAGCTCGCAGAAGACGGCTTTGTTGTGAGTAATACACTAGCAAATACCTTAAAAAGCGAAACAGAAACATTGGGTAAATGGGAAAGTAGTAAAAAAATCTTTTTCAAAGATGGAAGACCTTTAATAGCTGGAGAGCTATTAGTTCAAAAGGATCTGGCAAATACATTACGTCAAATTGCAAAGGAAGGTTCCAAAGCATTTTATGAAGGAGATATTGCTAAAAAAATTGTTGCCGAAATGGAAAAACATAATGGTCTAATCACATTGGAAGATATGAAAGGCTATCAAGCTATTGAACGAGAACCTATTATAGGCGACTATCGTGGATACAAAATTGTAACAATGCCACCACCAAGTTCTGGTGGAATTCACTTAGTACAAATTCTCAATATGTTAGAAAACTATCCATTAAATGAATTTGGTTCCAATAGTGCGAAAACTATTCACTATCTCGCCGAAACAATGAAACTAGCTTATGCAGATCGCTCTGAATATTTAGGTGATCCTGATTTTGTTAAAGTACCAGCCAAAGGGCTAACATCTAAAGAATATGCAAAATCACTCATCCAAGACATTGATGAAGAAAAAGCCCGCGTAGCTGCTGACATCAAACCTGGTAAACCACAGTCTTATGAAAGTGATCAAACAACCCATTATTCCGTAATGGATAAAGAAGGTAATGCAGTTGCGGTAACTTATACATTAAATCTTAATTTTGGTAGTGGCATTGTTGCAGAAGGTACAGGCATTCTCCTGAATAATGAAATGGATGACTTCTCTTCAAAACCAGGTGTTGCAAATGCATTTGGTTTAATTGGAGGGAATGCTAACGCTATTGAAGGAAAAAAACGCCCTCTATCTTCTATGACACCAACCTTAGTACTGAAAAAAGATAAACCTTGGCTAGTGACTGGTAGCCCTGGTGGTGCTCGAATCATTACTACTGTATTACAAAGTATTTTAAATACAGTAGATCATGGTATGAATCCTGCTGAAGCTATTGTTACACACCGAGTACACCACCAATGGTTACCCGATGAATTACGTATTGAGGAAGGATTAAGCCCAGATACTCTCAAACTATTGGAACAAAAAGGTCATAAAATTAGCGTAAAATCACCTATGGGACGAATCCAAATTATTCAAGCAAAAGAAGACGGATTTTATGGTTATTCAGACCCTCGTAATCCAGATGGTAAAACTATTGGTTTCTAATATCTAGTTATAAAAATTGGATATTATTTAATACGCTATTTATGTTCTGATTTTTACTAATA